>JBFRWQ010000374.1:0-3107 GCA_051439665.1 Microcystaceae cyanobacterium
TAACTCCACACAGCGCTCACTGAGGATACCTGAAGCAATCATCTGATGATAATCTTCAACTGACCATTTAGCTAAGGTAATCATGGTTGTCTTTGTGGTTGATCTCTCATTTATTTTAACTACCCATGACAGGTTAACCATTTCCTCTTACAATCATTTACATAAGTGAATGAAAAAACATCTTAAGTGAGATTCTATGGTTGCTGAACGCATTGTTCCCCAATTTAATACTACCTCTGTCCAAATTACCGCAGAGGAAGGACTAAAATACTATGAAGACATGGTACTAGGGCGCTTATTTGAAGATAAATGTGCGGAAATGTACTATCGAGGAAGAATGTTTGGCTTTGTCCACCTATACAACGGACAGGAAGCTGTTTCCAGTGGTATTATTAAGTCCCTACGCTCTGGTGAAGATTTTGTCTCTAGTACCTATCGGGATCACGTCCATGCTTTAAGTGCAGGTGTTCCCCCCAAAGAAGTCATGGCCGAACTATTTGGCAAAGAAACAGGATGCAGTAAAGGGCGAGGTGGATCAATGCACCTGTTTTCGGCGGAACATCGCTTATTAGGTGGCTATGCGTTCGTTGCTGAAGGAATTCCTGTGGCCACAGGGGCTGCTTTTCAAAGTATGTATCGTCGGAAAATGATGAATGATGCAAGCGCTGATCAAGTAACAGTGTGTTTCTTTGGTGATGGGGCGAGTAATAATGGTCAATTCTTTGAATGTCTCAACATGGCCGCCCTTTGGAAACTACCGATTATTTACGTTGTGGAGAATAATAAATGGGCAATTGGTATGGCACATGATCGTGCTACCTCTCAGCCCGAAATTTACAAAAAAGCCAGTGTTTTTGAGATGGAAGGGGTAGAAGTTGATGGGATGGATGTGTTAGCCGTGCGAGATGTGGCCTTAAAAGCGATCGCTCGGGCCCGTGCAGGAGAGGGACCCACCCTCATTGAAGCCTTAACCTATCGTTTTCGGGGACATTCTTTGGCAGATCCCGATGAATTGCGCTCTTCTGATGAAAAAGCTTTTTGGGGATCACGAGATCCGATTGAAAAATTTGCTGCTTATTTAGTTGAGCATAATTTGGTTAATCAAGGGCAGTTAGATGAGATTAAGCGAAAAGTACAAGCGTCAATTGATGAGGCGGTGACTTATGCTGAAGAAAGCCCGGAACCTGATGCTAGTGAATTGTATCGTTATGTTTTTGCAGGAGATGATTAATCGCCTGTTGACCTTAAATTAGTTAGTTTTAGACAAGCAGGGGGAGAGCATGATTCTTGAGTTATAATTAAGGCTAATCAAACCTTTCTCCCTCTAACTTTGAGCTTGATAGTCCGATTCATCACCTTAGAATGAAATCATTAGACAAAATTCGTCAACAGCTAAGAAGTGGAGAATTTGAATTCACCCGTCACGCCTTAAAACGATTAGTTGAAAGAAATATTAGTCGTCAAGAAATTCAAGAAACGGGCAATAATGCTATTATCATCGAGAACTATCCTGATGATAAATATTCTCCCAGTTGTCTCATGTTAGGCTTGACGATTCGGCAAAGACCTTTACATTTACAGGTTTCTAGAGCTAATTCATATATATTAACGATTATAACTCTTTATGAACCAAATGCTCAAGAATGGATTAATTATTGTTGGAGGAAATCATGACAACCTGTTATATTTGCGGTTCAAGTCATTTTACAGAAACTTTAGTTGATGAAATGTTTAATATTGATGGAAAATACATTTTAGTTGAAGCCATTCCCGCCAAGGTTTGTTCCCAATGTGGTGAAGTGTTATTCAGTAGCGAAACGGCTGAAAATGTTCGGTTAAAAGTTCAGAGTCAGTCACCTAATAAATCAATTTCCATTGATGTTTTTGCTTATTAGGAATTTGACTATATTGTTAATTTTTAATATTATAAGCAGTTTCAGCTTAGGTTAATAAATACTTAAACGGCGATCGCTTTCTTTAAGATTCTAAAAACAAAGAATAATCAACCTTAAAAAACTCGCCTAATATCTGAGCTTGTTCTAAATTGATGGGCTGTTTTCCTGCTAGTAAATCAACCGCTAGTTTTTGAGATCCTAACACCTCTGCTAACTCTGTCTTTGTTTTATCTTGTTGATCCATCAAAAAATCAATCATTGAAGCTGTTTGACTATCCAGTTTTTGATAAAATCCTTGTTCAAAATTTTCAATCAGAAGAATAAGTAACTCATATAGTTCGTTTTCTTCAAGACTTCTCTGTTGGCGATTCATCAATTCCTCCACGATTGCTAAGGCTTGTTCATTGTCTTGTTCATTTCTAATAATTTTGGGTTGATAAGTTAACAAAAGTTCTTGATATTTCTTTGAATTAAAAGTAAGGGTCATTTTTCCATTCCTCCTTGTCGTATTCAGCGTGGGTTAAAACATACTTAATGTAAATGAGTTGCTTCTCATAATCAATACTGACAATGAGACGATACCGATTTCCTTTAATGTTAAAGACAGTGAAATTGCTAACTGCTTCAGCTTTCGGGAACACTTGTTGAACAGCTACTAGATTAAACCATTTGGCTTTACTAGCAATTTTATACCAAGTTCCTAAAGCCTGTTTGACATCTGCGTGTTTTGTAGCAAATTCTCTTAATCTCCTGTAACTAATAATGTGCATATTGTATGATCGATAGGCGTTAGCTTTTTACAAAAAAAAATTTTTCTCCTCTCTCCTTCTGGGAGAGAATCGGAGAGTGAGGGTAAAACAGCCTATAATCAGAACAGTTGTCATTTTTATCAAAACGATTATGGGAGAATTTTTTGAAAACGTATCTCGCTACCCCCGTTACTTCATCACCTTCACATTAGGAATATTTTATTCGATTTTTCAATGGCTAAGACCTTTGTTTAGCAATCCTGTCACGGCAATTGCCCTAGTGGGTATCCTAGTGGGGGGCTTTGCCTTTCTCTACTTTACCCTCAGAGCAATGCTAGGCTTTTGACATCCTCACCGCCCTAAAAGGGAAGGTGATTCCTAGACCTCACAATCTAGGTTTCTGCTTCTTAGCAGTTGCCTTTACAGATTTACTCTGCTCAGGTCTTACACTCGCTCCACAGAC
>JBFRWQ010000375.1:0-13704 GCA_051439665.1 Microcystaceae cyanobacterium
TATCAAGCCAAACAAAAACATGAAGAAGATCGTCATTATTTACAATCAGCCATGAGTCAATTGGAAGATAAAACGAAAGCTGCTTTAGAGTACGTTTATATTAAGGATTTACCTCGCAAGGAAGCAGCCAAACAAATTGGCATTAGTCCTATGACTGTTACCCGTCATTTACAAAAAGGGATCGAACAATTAGAGGATATCATGGAAACTCAAGTTGCTTAGTAAAGGGACAGGGTATCAGGTTTCAGGTGTCAGATGGTATATTGAAAAAGCTGGAAACCCTGTAATCTAAATACAGATAAGTCCCCTGAAACTGGTCTCCTCCTCTATAATAGCCATGAAACTACCCTCTTTTAACCCTGAAGATTTTCTGATTCTGATTGTTGATGACATTAGCCAAAATATTGGTTTATTGGTAGATATTTTGGAAAGTAAAGAGTACAATACAACCTTTGCTAAAAATGGGAAACAGGCTATAGAACGGACGAAATATGCTCATCCAGATTTAATTTTACTAGATCTGATGATGCCAGGAATGGATGGACTAGAGGTTTGTCAAATCATCAAAAGTGATGAAAATTTAGGCCATATTCCTATTATCTTTTTAACCGCTAGTGGAGAAGATGAACATCTACTAGAAGCTTTTGCTCAAGGGGCTGTTGATTATGTGACTAAGCCGTTTAAAACTCCTGAATTATTAGCACGGGTTAGAACTCATCTGGAGCTAAAACGGACTCAAGATGAACTCACAAAAGCTTATTTAGAAATGGAACGATTAGCGACGATTGATGAATTAACTAAAATTTATAATCGGCGCTCAATTCTTGAATTTGCAACACAAGAATTTCAACGCTATAAACGGTATGGGTGTGAATGCGCAGTTATCATACTAGATATTGACTACTTTAAAAAGATTAATGATCGATATGGACATGATATGGGAGATCAAGTCTTAATTGAAGTTGTTCGCCAATTGGAAAAGTCGATTCGCTCGGTTGATCGGGTGGGGCGATTTGGGGGGGAAGAATTTTTGGTTATTTTACCTAAGATTTCCCTTGAGGATGCTCTTTTAGTAGCAGAGAGGTTACGTCAAACAGTAGAAGAATTGACCTTTACTGTTACTGAAAGACTGTTCAACGTTACTATCAGTGTAGGCGTAGATTGCTGTCAAGATCAGGATAAAACAATAGAGCAAGTGATTAAACGGGCAGATCAAGCGCTATTTGTGGCTAAGGATAATGGACGGAATCAAGTCTATTCTTTAGAGGAGGTTCTGGCATGAAATTTATAAATTGGTTAATTATTTTGATGATTAGTTTTGCTATATGGAGTCCTTTAGTTAAAGCAGCAGAATTAGAAGAGATTATTAAACGGGGTAAATTGATTGTTGGGGTCAAAGATAATTTACCCCCTTTAGGATCTTATGATAATCAAGATCAATTAGTTGGTTTAGAAATTGATATTGCTAAACGACTAGCTGAGGAAATTTTAGGGGATCAAGCTGCAATTGATTTTAAACCCGTCAAAAATCAAGAGCGCTTAACAGTAGTCATTGAAGGAGAGGTTGATATTGTGATCGCACGAGTTACTTTTACCGAGTCTCGCAACCGTGTCGTAGATTTTAGTCCCTATTACTACCTAGATGGAACAGGACTTATCACTCGTCAGTCTAATATTAAAACAGTGGCTCAATTATCAGAGTCAAAAATCGCTGTTTTAAGAAATTCTAATACTATTGCAGTGCTAAGAAGTGCCTTACCCAATGCAACCCTAGTGGGGGTTAATTCCTATCAAGAAGCGCTCACCTTACTGGAAAACGAAACCGTTACCGCTTTTGCTGGGGATAATAGTGTATTAACAGGATGGGTACAGGAATATCCCCAATACTATCGCTTACCTTTTCAACTGTCAGGTGAAGCCCTCTGTATTGTGATGCCCAAAGGGTTACAATATCGTCAATTACGGGCTAGAGTTAATGAAGCGATCGTGGGTTGGCACAAATCGGGGTGGTTACGAGAAAGAGCGCTCTATTGGGGACTTCCTGTGATTAACCTTGATGATTAAACCGTAGCCATCTCTAATGTTTTAATCGGTTTAACCCCTGCTAAGTCTAGAATTTCGGGAATTAATTCTTCTTTTTTCACGGCCATCATGTGAACACCATGACACATGGTTTTAGCAATTTTAACTTGTTCTGCTGCAATTTTAATACCTTCTTGCAAGGGATCGCTTGCTTGATCAAGGCGCTGAATAATATCATCAGGAATATGAACCCCTGGCACACAACGATTAATAAATTGGGCATTTTTAGCAGATTTCAAGAGAAAAATTCCCGCTAAAATGGGCTTATCAGTCATTGGTGCAGCAATGTCATTCATAAACTTATCCAAGCGCTCAAAATCCGTAATTAACTGACTTTGGAAAAATTGCGCCCCTGCTGCTAACTTGCGCTCAAAGCGCTTTTGTAATCCTGATAAACTCTTTAACTGAGGATCAACCGCAGCGCCAACAAATAGATCTAACCCCTCATCTGGTAGCGCTTTCTCGTTAAAATCCACGCCTAAATTCAGATTTTTAATTAAATTCAGTAAACGGACTGATTCAAACTCAAACACGGGTTTTGATTGTTTGTGATCCCCTGCTTTCATGGGATCACCCGTTAAAGCCAACACATTCCGAATTCCTAACGCATAAGCGCCCATTAAATCCCCTTGAAGCCCTATCGCATTGCGATCTCGACAAGCAACTTGACAAATGGGTTCAATTCCCTGTTGTAACAATAGCAAAGAAGCAGCGATCGAAGACATACGCAATACTGCACGACTTCCATCCGTCACATTAACAGCATGAACTCTTCCCTTGAGTGTTTGGGCAACTTCTAGCATTCTGACAGGATTTCCCCCCTTTGGGGGAGCAACCTCCGCCGTAATTAAAAAATCTTTATTTTGGGCAGCTTGACGAAATTGAGTTAACATAATAAGTGAATATCCCTAAAAAATGAACTTAACAAGGGGGTAAATAACCCATTGCATTCTTAACCCTTACTAAGGTTTGATCTGCAACCGATGACGCTTTTTCCTGACCTTCTTTTAAGACAGAGGTTAAATAGTCCTTATTATCCATAATTTCTGCATATTTGTCTTGGATCGGTTTAAGATATTCGACTACTACTTCAGTAATGAGGGGTTTAAACTGTCCCCATCCCATATCTTGGCATTCTGCGGCAATTTCTTCCTTGGTTTTTCCTGATAAAAGAACGTATAATCCTAAAAGATTATTACATTCAGGTCGTTCGGGATTATCAAATTCTAATCCTTTGACGGAATCAGTTTTACATTTTTTGAATTTACGCTTAATCTCATCAGGAGAATCGAGCAAATTAATGCGACTTAACTCTGAAGGGTCAGATTTAGACATTTTACTCGTTCCATCGCTTAAACTCATTACTCTGGCCCCTTGAGGACGAATTAAGGGATCTGGGAGTTTAAAGAGGGGTTTTTTCTTTTTACCAAACTGATCATTAATCCGAATCGCAATATCCCTAGTTAATTCTAAATGTTGTTTTTGATCTTCACCAACAGGAACTTTATCTGCATCGTAGAGTAGAATATCGGCAGCCATCAAAACAGGATAATCCAGTAAGCCAACACTGACATTTTCCCCTTGTTTAATCTTTTTTTCCTTAAATTGAATCATTCTCTCCAACCAATTCAAGGGAGTAATACAATTAAATAACCACGTTAATTCTGTATGAGCAGGGACGTGGGATTGTACGAAAATCGTAGAATGATCTAAACTAATGCCACAAGCAAGGTATAAAGCGGCTGTTGTATAGGTATTTTGTGCTAGACTTTTGGGATCGTGGGGGACAGTGATAGCGTGTAAATCAACAACACAGAAAAAATTGTCATATTGTTCCTGAATTTCGACCCAATTGCGAATTGCCCCTAAATAGTTGCCTAAATGTAAGTTTCCTGTTGGTTGAACCCCTGATAAGACTCTTTGCTTGCCCATTGCTGACTGTTTGTAAATTTTTATTAACTGGTTGACCCATTTTATCATCTATAGAGTTAGGTAGATGACTTTAAGGAGGATATGTCTTCTCCCCACACTCCCCCCTCTCCCCACACTCACCACAAAAAAAAGTGTGGATGTTTCCCCCTTCAGCTTATTGAGTGATCGCTACAATAAAGAGTAGAAGAGATAAGCATTTTAGGAATTTAACCATGACCTCTTATGACCCTGCACTTATGAAATCGGTTGAAAAACTTGATTATCGGGTAACTGTTGGTGATGTTGCTGCTCAATCAGGGTTATCCTTAGAAGTAGCCCAACAAGGATTACTGGCCTTAGCCTCAGACGCACAAGGACACCTACAAGTCGCAGATAGTGGAGATATTGTATATCTATTTCCCCCCAATTTTAGGGGTATTTTACGCAATAAATATTTTAGATTACGACTACAAGCATGGTTGGAAAAAGCATGGTCTGTGATCTTTTATTTAATTCGCATTTCGTTTGGTATCATTTTAGTGGCTTCTATTCTCTTAATGGTAATTGCTATAGTGGTAATTATTATCTCCCTTAATTCTAGCCGAGATGATAAATCAGGCGGTGGACAAAGTAATAGTAATAGTGGTGGTGGAGTGATGATGCTTCCTCCTAACCTGATTGGTAATCTATTTTGGATATTTTCACCCAATTATTATGAACCTCGTCCCAGTCAATATCGCCCCAGTCAACCTCGTCAAAAGAAAGACAATCAGCTTAACTTTTTAGAAGCAATTTACTCTTTTTTATTTGGTGATGGGAATCCTAATTCAGACTTAGAAGAACAACGTTGGTATAATATTGGGGCAGTTATTCAAGAAAATAAGGGAGTCATTGCCGCCGAACAAATTGCTCCCTATTGGGATAATATTTCAACCATTGAACAGGAAAACGAAGATTATGTATTGCCCGTTCTCACCAAGTTTAATGGTTATCCAAAAGTTTCTGATCAAGGACAAATTGTTTATTATTTTCCTGAACTGCAAGTGACCGCACAAAAACGAAATATTCACCCCTTTTCTGATTATTTAGCCGAAAATCCTTGGCGATTTAGTCAAGCGAGTAGCGCTCAAATTATGTTAGCGATTGGCTTAGGAGGATTAAACTTTATCTTAGCGTTAATGTTGGGTTCATTTTTGCAAGAGTACACAGTTTCAGGGGGATTTCTGACCTTTGTACAAGGGATTTATACGGTTTTATTGGGATATGCGATCGCATTTCTCAGTCTGCCCCTTATTCGTTACTTTTGGGTACAATGGCGCAATGGTATCATTGCCTCTCGTAACCAAAAACGTCAACTAAGAGCCGAAAAATTAACCTTACCTAATGCAGAACGAGAAGCAAAACTGGATTATGCCCGCCAATTTGCAGCAGAAAAAGTTATTAAGGGCGAGGATATTACCTATTCAACTGAAAAAGATGCCTTAACCCAAGAAATCGAACAATCAGAGCAGATTGATCAAGAATGGCGCAGACGGTTAGAGGAATCTTAAATAGGGATTCAGGAGTCTGATTAGTTTAGGGAAAGTGGGGGATCACAAGACAATAGGAACTCGATATAGCATACTATTAAGTCTAGTGTCCCTTATAATTGCTGAAAAACTTATTCCTTTTTCATTGAGACAACTGATAACTGATAACTGAAATGACCTTTAAATTCTCCTTACAACCCATTGATAAAATTTGTTTATCAGCGATCGCTGTATTAGGAACCCTCACCCTTGGGTTAGGAGTAGGAACAAAACTCTGTGATGATAACTGTTTAATCGATAATCGTCCCTATGTTCAAGACTTTAGCTGGCAAAATCAAGCTATAGGCATTGAAGATCGTGGATTTATCCTAACCTTTGATCGTCCAATGGATCAAGCAACAGTGGAAAAAAATCTCGTTATAGATCCTCCCCTTGACGGAAAAACGAGTTGGTCAGGCCGTCGTATGGCCTATACTTTAAATGAACCCATTCCCTACGGGCAAACTTATCAAGTACAGTTATCAGAAGCAAAAGCAGGATTTAGGGGAAAAGAAAACCAAGGAAAAGAAATTAAACCCTTTGTTGCCGATTTTAGCAGCCGAGATCGGGCATTAGCCTATATTGGAACCCAAGGAGACGAAAAAGGTCGTCTGATTCACTATAATCTGACTCAACAGCAAAAATTACTACTAACCCCACCAGAGTGGGTGGTGATGGACTTTAAATTTAGTCAACAAGGAAATAAGCTGGTTGTCTCTGCAATGTCGCAGCAAGATGCAAGAGAAGGATTAGGAAACTTAGAACTATATGAAGTTAATCTTCCCTTTGCCAATGGAGAAAAAGAACCTAAGATAACTGTTGAACGAATATTAGATAGTAAAGACTACCATAACCATCAATTTGATCTAACACCTGATGGAGAAACCGTAATCGTTCAACGACTCAATCGACAAAATCCCGCAGATTTTGATTTATGGAAGGTTCAAAAAGGCAAAGATCCCGAAAAATTGAATGTTTCTGGCGGTAAATTTCTGATTGCACCAGATGGGAATACCTTAGCGGTAACAAGGGGAGAAGGAATTAGTTTACTTCCCTTAGATGAGGAAACAGAAGGAGATGCAACCAATTTTTTACCTAAATTTGGTGAATTATTAAGTTTTTCCCCCGATGGTTCATCAGCAGCAATGGTTGACTTTAACAGTAACAATGCAGAATTGCGTTACACTCGCTCGTTATTTTATGTTAATAATCAGGGCGTACAAAAAGAATTATTCAATACCAGAGGATCAATTCTTGACTGTCAATTTACAGTACAAGGAAAGAAACTATATTGTTTATTAACTGAATTATTAGAGGGAGAAGCCTATCAAGAACAGCCTTATTTTGCCAAGATTGATATTGAAACAGGCAAGGTAATGCCCTTAATGACCTTACCAAATTTCCGAGAAGTTCGTCTCAGTCTATCTCCTGATGGTTTAGCGATTATCTTTGATCAGATTATTACTAATAACGATATTGATGTTGATAATACCTTAACGACCGATGGCGGAGAAGCGATCGTTGGGGGAAAATTATGGGTTTTAATCCCACCTGAAGACCTATCTCAAGAAACCTCACCAGAACTCAAAGAACTAGGCTTACTTGGTATCCGTCCCCAATGGTCACCCTAATCAGTAGGATGGGCTTCGCCCATCAAATCCCAGAATCAGCGCTAAATCTACATCCTTAAGATGATATAGCCCTATTGAACTGACACAGCTAATTGGGTTTATTGACACAAAGTTTGTACATTGCCCTTTAGGGGGATGTCTCATACCAAATCCGGTTAACAAAACCCACTTATCAATCTCTGGGCAAGAATCTCCCCACACTCCCCACACTTCCCCATCTCTACCAAAACTAGGTTTTATAAGTCGGATTTGTTATCAGGGCTAAAGCCCCTACTACGAACTGATCGCTTGCTACAGGTATAAGATACCAAGGTTTAAAAAATTAAACTTCGTACCTCACACCTGATCATTTAACCCAAACAAAGATTAATTACCTTGTTGACTTTGAATCGCTTGACGTACATAATTCGCTGCATCCTCAGAAGGAACAAAGCGAATTTTAGTCAACCACTCATCATCCTTGGTGGTTAAAGCAGACATAACCTGTTCTAGCAATACCACTTCAATTTTGATGGTATTTGCAATATCTGGGCTATCTTTTTTCGCCGCATCAACCATTGATTGAATTTGCTCTTTCTCAAAGAAAAAGGGAATAATCGTTTCATCATTGGGATCTTTTACCGTTAAATATCCCTTATCGGGTCCCCCTGTTGCCACAAAGAGAGGAACACCCCCTTTATACTCTTGTCCTGCGGGTTCTAATAATTGTTGCGCCACTTGCACTTCTGTTGCAGTAGGAACATATTGTACACTTAAACCATCCTCTTCTTGAGCGCTTGCAATCTGCAATTTATAGACTTCAGGAAGAGGAACACCCATTACCTTAAACGCTTGGGATTGATCGGGGTTTTCTTGCTGAAACTGGTCATAAGCTTTCTTGGCATCATCTTCACTGACAAAAGCTAAGGTAAACTTCTTATTAGTCTCATTTTGTTGTAAAACAAGGGGAAGTCCCTCACCATTAACAATCATAAAGACAGGAATAGGGCTGAGAACCCTGGTAATTTCACTTTCAGGGATACCCAAGGCTTTTAGTGTGCTACCCAGCCAACTGGTTACAACAACACTTCCAATCAGTCCTAAAGTAGTGGCGCGACGGAGTAAAGATTTCATCATAATTGACCTCTATTGATGTAAATGGGAGTTTGCTTTAAGGGTATGTTTAAGAGGGAGCGTTAATTTCTCCAAATCGGTGTTTAACCTTGGCATCCTTCTTGACTTGTGGGAGAAGGTTGATGTTCCGTTCTATCCACGAATTTAAGCTATCTTAGCAAAATATAATCTAAGGTAACAACAATAGAGATAGATAAAGCTTATAGATAGGATAAATTTAGTATTGTCTTAAGAAATTCAACAAAATTAGATAACTCTGTGACAGTTTTATCGGTTTCTTGGCTAATCCATCTATTATCGGAAACACTGACTGTATTGGTTTTACCTGGTTTGAGAAGACTAACGACAGCAGCAATTATCGCTTTATCTTCGTCAAAATTCTTCCATTTATAATCTTTGCGAGGGTAGGTTTTTATTTTAGCGATATATTCCTTGGCTTCTGCTAAATAGTCAGGATAAGCAATTTCGCCACATTTTAATAAAATCGTTTCTAGAACCCCTTGATGTTGATTATCGGGTAGGATATAAATTCCTGTTCTGGGTGATGTTTGGGAAACTAGCCCTGCTTGAGTGGGAAAATGAGGATAATATTGTTTAAAGGTATCAGAATATTCTTGCGTAAGCGATTGAGGATTGTTCTTATCTGCATCAATAATAATAGCAAAGGCACTTAAATTATTCTGAAAATGAGCATTAACTGAGATAATATCTTCTAAATTTTGTTTTAAGTTCCCCCCTTCTCCTGCATAAACAGCGACCGAATGAGTATCTGTAAATAAGATAGATGGCATATCTAAGCGAGTATATAAGTTTCCATTCTTAGGATAAGTTGGTTTAAATTTATCCCAAGAAGGATCAAGTTTATCTTCTTGTCCTTTATCAACTGTTCTAAAGTCTTTAAATCCTAACAATCGTCTTAAAATCTTACCAACAAAAGCTTGATCATGATTGCCTTCAACACCTATAATTGAATAGTTTAAGCTCACCAGCGAACCTCCATTCCTAAGTTTTCTCTTAAGCGCTGTAGTCTATCCCTCCCGATACGAAGTGCAGACATATCGTTATCTTTGGGATCTAAACGATATAAAACTAGATCGCTGTTGGTAACTGATAACATGGTATCAACTGCTTCTAAGCTATGAGTAGTTGCAAAGAGTTGAATATTTAATTCTTGACACCATTTAACTATCCATTGAAAAGCATCTTTTAAAGCTTTCGTATGGATAGTATTTTCCAGTTCATCTATTAATAAAATTCCATTCTTAAGTTGAACCAGTTGTAAAGCAATAAATACTAATCTTCGTACCCCATCCCCAAAAGCGCTAATAGGTATTAAACCAAGTTTATCATGCTCTATATAAATCTCAGGAACTAGCAATGAACTAATATTAGGAGAATCTAAAATAACTAAATCTTTAATCTGTTGATCAAAGATATTAAGCAGTGTTATTAAATTAGACTTTAATCCTAGTTTGATAGCTTCAGTTAATAACTTTGATGGATAACTATCTATTCGATGAGATGTTGGCGTGATGTAGGTACACAAAAATCTATATTTTTTAAGTTCTTCTGAGTCAGTAATTATTTGTCCTCCATGACTATCTGCAAAGGAAAAACTGTGACTAACTTCTTGATGCTCATTATTATCATCTTCTTTCGCTAGAATATTAATCTTGATTTCAATACTTTTTTCTAATTTCTTTTGCTGAAAATCTTTAATTTTGTCAAAAATGCTATAATTAGATTTTATACTTTTCACCGCATAAACACCATGACTACTAATTGATATATTATGATGAGTAGAAGTTGATTTATCTTGAGGAAATAACCATAATAATGAATCTAAAGCTGACAATTGATCATCTCTTAGCTGTATTAACGAAAACCATTGCATCTGAATCAAAGGAGCAAGATATAAGTAAAGCGCTTCCAAAACACTGGTTTTACCTGAATTATTGACACCAACCAATACATTAAATTGACCCAGATCTTTTAATTCTAAATCTCGGATACCTCTAAACTGATGAATGTAGAGACTGTTTAACGGTTTTGAGTCCACAACTTTAAATGATAGATACAGCTACTTTATTGTTTAGCATAAAATTAGATTTTTAACAAGCCTCTTTAATAAAAGATAAAATTATCAATAAATTGTCAATGACTAATGCTTAAAGAGATGAGTCAACTTAAACATAATATCATTTATTGTGTTGTAGGGGCGTAAGGCTTGCGCCCTAAAGGGCTTACTTCATTTTGCTGTTATTCATTTATAGTTCCCATTGATTGAAGTTTTTGGTTGACTCTATTCTTGATAATCTGTGTTCCGTATTTGTGAGCAATAATCAGTTTACAGTAAAGACAATTGACGAATCTTAGAATTTTCAACTCTTGGAAATTGATCCCAAGTTTTACCATCTAACTCCCTCCCATTTTTCTTTTTATAAACACCTCCCCATTGTTTAAAGAAAAAGGGAACACTTGCTGATACACATTGATCTTTAATATGTCTAACCCATTCAGGTTTTATCGGTCTTGCACCAAATCCTGATTCTCCTCCAACAATTACCCAATCTATCCCATCTAAAGATAATTCTAAATCATTTAGAAGCGGTTCACAAGATAAAAATCGAATAGATGCAGGAACTTTTTTAAGGGTTTCAATTCTCCAAGTCCATTTTTGAGATTCTACACTAACACCAGCCCATACATTAGATGGCCAGTTATCAAGCTTTGTAGATATTTTTAGCATTCTTTCAGGACGTTTTGTTAACAGTTGAAATTGATGCCAATTAGCCTTATTCATGGTTTCAAAAACTCTTAGTATAAAGTCTTCGGGAATGTCATCTAAGAAAAGATCACTCATAGAATTGACGAAAATTAAACGAGGTTTTTTCCATGATAAAGGCATTTCTAAACGATTTTCCCAAGTTTTTAAATCAAATCCTTGTTCATAGGGATGACCGGGAACACCACGCCAGCGTTCAGCAAATCTTTCTGCGTAACAATGTTGACATCCAGGGCTAATTTTTTGACATCCTGTTGTCGGATTCCAAGTAGCATGAGTCCATTCAATTGTTGATGCTGATGACATTTTTAGCTCTCCTAACTTGTTTAGTAATAAAATATTACTTTGGTTGTAAATATTATACTATTTTTATCTCACTTTTTAAAGTAAGCTCGTTTTTTTTTCCTAGATTTCTAGCTTGAAATTTTTTTTCATGATAAAGCTCAATGAAAATTATTCTATATTCCTTTCGTTTTAAATACCCTAATTGTCCAAATCTCAGAATTAACATAGTAATAGCATTTTTAACTGATAACCATTGTTTTAAGTCATTTACTAAAAGCTCAAGTACCCTATTCTTTATATACTGTTTTCTCATACTTGTTTCTTTTTGCCACTCATGATCCAAAAATCTAGTAATATTTTTGTCGCTAGTTTCTTGATAAAAAAGCAATTGATTCTCGTCAGCAATAAATTCATTCAAAAACTCTCCAAAAGCCTTTTGAGGATGATTACTACAAACAATAATACTATACTGAGGTCTATTATCATCATAAAATTCTTTAATTTCAAAGCTTGCTACTCCTTTAATTTGAGTACGATTAAAAAGCCTATATTTAAAATAATTTAATGCCCATCTTTCAAATTGTTGTGGAGAATTTCTAAGTTCTAACCATTTACTTTTCCATTCCTCTTCCGAATCTTTCCCCAATAATCGAGTTAAATTTTTAGTATAAGTTTTAGCTGCTTTGACGGCACTTTCTTTTGTTGATTTAGGTGTAGATTGTCCAGCACAACGAGCTACTTGTCGATTATGAAACAATAAAAATAATTCTCCCTTGTATTGGGTTAAATAATTACAAATTTTAACTATTTCTGTGAAATCAAGTCCTTTAACTGCAAAAGCATCTAAAAAAAATAGAGTCGGATATCCTTGTAAATCTTCTACGATTTCTGAAAGACAGTCAGTGAAAGGTTTAGAATCATAGATTTTATAGTCTAAGTTACCAGTGACACTTTGACAGTTTTTCTGAAGTTGCTGATGATTTTTCTTTTTAGCTTCAGAGAAAAAACATCTTAAATTTACTCGATTTTCTTGGGCAAAGATTTGTGAACACTTCAATGCAATTAAGGGAGAACCATCAGTATCGGAAAAACTACTTTCATATCTTTGCCAAAATTCAGAGCCATCAATAAAATCTCTAATTCCTATTCCTTCATCATACTTTCCTTCACCCGCAAAACCATCAACATAGTTTAGAACTGATGATTGATAACCCTTATTTCCACCAAGATTATAACAAAATGATTGAATATATTTAAGCATAATTCTATGCTTAGAAGCCGACCAAGAACGCTTTTTCGTAAAATAACTATGAGAATTATCATCTTGATTAAATAAATTTAACTGTTCTCCATATTGGGACATTTTTTTTACTCTCCTATTACAATTTTGTACATCTTACTGAGTTCAGATTCCCTCAATTATAATCTCATCGCTGTAACTTAAAAAGATTCTTTCGATTTATTTCAGCAAAATGTCACAATAAGAATAAACCAGACAGATAGACAAACAACAACCAAACACTATGACGAAGACAAAAACCCCTCCCTCCCTGACAGGGAGTCAAATTCGAGACCAATTTCTTCAGTTTTTTGCAGCAAAACAACACAAAATATTACCCAGCGCTTCCTTAATTCCCGAAGATCCCACGGTTTTACTCACCATCGCAGGGATGCTTCCCTTTAAACCTATTTTCTTAGGACAACAAAAAGCAAAAACCCCTCGTGCTACCACCTCCCAAAAGTGTATCCGTACCAATGATATCGAAAATGTAGGACGCACTGCAAGACATCATACCTTCTTTGAGATGTTAGGAAACTTCAGCTTTGGCGATTATTTCAAAGAACAAGCGATAGAATGGGCGTGGGAACTCTCTACAAAAGTATATAACCTTCCTCCTAACCAAATTGTTGTCAGTGTCTTTGAAAATGACGATGAAGCATTCGAGATCTGGCGTGATAAAATTGGTATTCCCGCACATCGTATTCAACGGATGGGAGAAGCAGATAATTTTTGGAAAGCGGGTCCCACGGGTCCTTGTGGTCCTTGTTCTGAGTTATACTATGATTTTTATCCCGAATTAGGTGATAAGGACATTGACTTAGAAGATGATAGCCGTTTCATCGAGTTTTATAACTTGGTGTTTATGCAATATAACCGAGATGCAAAAGGGAATTTAACCCCCTTACAGAACAAGAATATTGATACAGGGATGGGGTTAGAACGGATGGCGCAAATACTGCAAAAAGTACCTAATAATTACGAGACTGATTTGATTTTCCCCATTATTGAAACTGCTGCTGAGATTGCAGAGATAGACTACCCTAAAGC
>JBFRWQ010000376.1:0-4839 GCA_051439665.1 Microcystaceae cyanobacterium
GGGGGATTGAGAGAGTCAGAGAGTATGACCAAGTTTTATGTACTGATAAAATGATTACAAATCATACTTTATCCATGAAAGAGACAAATTATTTATTTCCTCTCTACACCTATCCTGATACAGAAAACGAACAAACTAACTTATTTATCGAAAAAACACCCAACTTGTCGCCTAAATTCTTAACTGCAATTCAAGACAAACTCGGATATCAACCCACTCCAGAAGAGATTTTCTATTATATCTATGCCATCTTTCATTCCCCTACCTATCGCCAAAGATATGCCGAATTCCTGAAAATAGACTTTCCTCGTGTACCCCTAACCAATAATGATCAACTCTTTAAACAATTAGCCAATAAAGGAGAAATCTTAGTTAACCTACACCTAATGAAATCTCCTCTCTTGAATACCCTGATGACAGAATATCATCATCAAGACAATCACCAAGTCACCCAAGTTAAATATAACTCCACAACCCAACAAATTAAAATTAATAAGACTGCTTACTTTGTCGGAATTACCGAAACCATCTGGAATTTCAAAATAGGAGGGTATCAAGTGCTAGATAAATGGTTAAAAGATCGCAAAAAAGCCAATTATATCTTAACCCCTGAAGACATTTTACACTATCAAAAAATAGTGGTTGCTTTAAAGGAAACCATAAAATTAATGACTGAAATAGATGAGATAATACCTTCTTTTCCCATAGAATAAAGAGGTTAAAGTGATAGCTAAACAACGAAGAATGACATTACCTACTATGAAAATAATTGAGCTTTTTCGATTGTCAAATACTTGGGATTTTGTGCGTTAATTATATGATCTGATGGGCGAAGCCCATCCTACCTAATCAATTAAATAAGTTGTTCTAATGACCATAAATTTAGGATTGTCCATTTTCAGTATCTGGGGGATAAAACTGTACATTTTCTTGTAATTGTGACTTTAACCATCCCTGAAAAAGATCATTAAGTAACCGTTTGCGAGTATTGTCATCTAACGTCGCTGAAATATACTTTTCTAAACGTATCACAATCCACCAGTCAGCAATACGGGTAGGAGGAGATAGTTGACCTGGTTGGCTATTAGAGAGCATCTGAGCAATTTGAGGATGGGGAACATTTAACTCCACAGGACCGACTAATCCTCCTGTTTGAGCTTCTGCACCTTCTGAATATTCTCTGGCTAATCCTGCAAACTCATCTTCCCCTTCTTGGATGCGAAAATACAATTCTTGAGCAATTCCAGAATCTCTGGTACGAATTAAAGAATAGACAACTTTATCTAAGACTTTTTTACATTGATGGAAGTAATTGTTGACTTGATCTCTCCATTTAATCTCTTTAAACTTTTCTATTTTTAACTCCCGAATCCCTAGTTGATCCAGTTGCTCTGAAGTCATACCATTTTGTTGAAGCCAAGCTTGTAATTGTTCCTCACTGGTAATTTGTAACTGTTGGTAGAGTTGCTGACGAGTCGCATTCATCTCTTGAGGAGAACAATCAATATGAGCAATCGCTTCTTCTAAGACTAAATCTCTCGCCAATGGGGGTAAAAGGCGATATTTGGCCAAAGAAGAGTAAATATCTTTAGGGTGAATCGGACTGTTTTCTGACTCTGGTGAGCCAGATTGTACAATTTCTTGGATTTGTGGCTTTAACCATTCTTGAAAAAGATCATTAAGTAACCGTTTGCGAGTATTATCATCTAATAGCGCTTCAGTATATTTTTCCAACCTGATCACAATCCACCACTCACCGATACGGGTAGGAGGAGATAGTTGACCTGGATTGCTATCAGAGAGCATCTGAGCTATTTGGGGATGGGGAACTTTTAACTCCACAGGACCGACTAATCCTCCTGTTTGAGCTTCTGCACCTTCTGAATATTCTCTGGCTAATTCCGCAAAATCGCCTTCCCCTTCTTGAATCCGAAAATACAATTCTTGGGCTATTCCTGCATCTTTAGTCCGAATTAAGGAATAGACAACTTTATCTAATTGTCTTTGACATTGATTGAAGTAAGTTTCCACTTCTTCTTTCCATTTGTCCTCTTTAAACCTTTCTACCTTTAACTCCTGAACTGCTAGTTGATCAAGTTGTTCTGCGGTCATACCATTTTGTTTGAGCCAAGTCTGTAATTGTTCCTCGTTGGTAATTTGTAATTGTTGGTAGAGTTGCTGACGGGTATTAGTCATTTCTTCAGGAGAACAGTCTATCTCTGCGATCGCTTGTTCTAAGACTAACCCTCTGGCCAATTGGGGTAAAAGGCGATATCTGACCGATAAGGGGTATAGTTCTTCCTCTTGAATATCTCTGTCACCAATTTTAATAACGACACCCATAATTGACGTTCTCCAGATTTAAGCAAAAATAAGGTTTTAAGATGTATTTGTTATCTATTCCCTCCATAATGACAGAATTTAACCTGAAAAGCAATGTGAGTTGAATTATGAATTATGAATGAAGTTATTGCTGAGGATATGATCTTCCCCCTCACAGGCAAGATGCCTGTGCTACAGTAACAATTAAAAGGGGGTTATTCCCCCTATTGAATGATCTTAAGACTCAATGTTAGCTTCAAAAAAACGGCTATACAGCAAGCCCGCTAGAATAGCGCCTACAATAGGAGCAGCCCAGAATAACCATAATTGAGCAATAATTGCTACATTACCCGAAAAAATAGCAACCCCAGTACTACGAGCAGGGTTGACAGAAGTATTAGTTACAGGAATACTAATTAAGTGAATTAAGGTTAAAGCTAATCCAATGGCGGTTGGTGCAAAGCCGGCGGGCGCTCGCTCATCGGTTGTGCCTAATATCACCATTAAAAACATAAAAGTCAGGACAACTTCTGTGACTAATGCCGCAATGAGGTTATATCCCTGCGGTGAGTGATCGCCGTACCCATTGGTAGCGAATGGGTTAGAGCCACTTAAATCAAGTCCGTTGGGTCCCCCACTGGCAATGACAAAGAGAACTCCTCCTGCGACAATGGCACCAACCACTTGAGCGATAATATAAGGGAGTAAGTCAGACCCAGAAAAGCGCTTACCAAAGAATAAGCCAAAGGAAACAGCAGGATTAAAATGTCCTCCTGAAATATGACCAAAGGCATAAGCCCCTGTAAGAACGGTCAGACCAAATGCAAGGGAGACTCCTAAATAACCTAAGCCAAAGTCATTCGTTCCTCCATCACCTGCCACAAAAGCGGCTAGGACAGCGCTCCCACAGCCACCAAAAACAAGCCAGAAGGTGCCAAGAAATTCAGCTACATATTTTTTCATTTTAACGTTACCTAAAAAATTAAAGATGAATCGCAAAAATCGTATCAGATGTTGTTAATTTTCGCTATTATTATTGATAGGGGTTTAAGCCAATACCTGTGAATGGAAAGCTAAATATTTTGTTCCTTAAATTATTTATAAAATTAAAATACTGACAAAAAATATTGACCCATCTCCAAGCTACTGACTTTCAGGCGGTAGTAACTGGTTACTGATTACTGAAATGACTCTTTCAGGTTAAGTACATAATTCTACTTTATGTGTTTTAATGACTTTAAAGCCTTTTTGACTCCTATTTTTTGCTATCTAGTACAATGCTTAGATAAATTAAGAAGGGCTTGACTAACTTTGTTACAAGGGTACATCGCCCTCAAACTTCCGAACTTGCGTTAAATAACTATGTACAGTCATGATTCCAAGTCCTCTAATGCCCTCAATACGGATAATCAGATTGAAAGTCCTTTAGATCGTCTGGCAGCCATTGAAACTGAAAAAACACCTCCCGATATGGAGGTGATGCTGGCTCAGTTGACCGATCCGAATCCATCGCAGCGAATGCTTGCCACAAGGGTTTTCTGTGAGTATGAAGATGAGCGCTCAATTCCCCCCTTACTCTCTTTGTTAGAAGATGTTTGTCCCCTTGTACGAGTCAGTGCAGCCTACGCCTTGGGACGTAATCTCAATTCAGATGTGGTTGATCCTTTGATTCACTTGTTACAAACAGACTGGAATGGTTATGTCCGTAAAGGAGTAGTTTGGGCATTGGGTAACTGTAGCGATCGCCGTGCCCTTCAACCCCTAATTCATGCCCTGAAAACCGATATTTCGGCAGTACGTCTATGGGCAGCCAGTGGTTTAGCCCAAATTGCCAAATTAACCTATGAAGATGTGATTACGGCTGTTCCTCCCCTCATTGAAGGCTTAAGAGGGGACCAAGTGGCTGCGGTGAGAAGTAACTGTGCATGGGCTGTCGGTCAACTGTGTCGGGAACTGCCTTCTAATGTGGTTTATGCGACGGCAGTAGATGCTTTACTAGAAGCGCTAGTGGAAGATGAGGATTTAGGGGTCAAAGAAGATGCTAAGGGAGCGCTTTTAAAGTTAGGTGATCCCCGTGGCTTACAAATGATTGAGGCTTTGGAGTTAGAAGGCTTGATTTAACTAGATATCGGGTATTGGGCGTTAGGTATCTGGTGTCATGTCAAATCCAGTGTATGTAAAGCATTTGTTACTTATAACATTTATATCTCCCTCTTCCCCCCTCTCCCCACACTTCCAAAACAGAGCTAGAATAAATAGTAGGACACTGCCTACTCCCTCTGTCATGTTTCAAGACCTGTCACAACGCTTTACACCTCCAACCACTTCTACTTTCAAGACTGAAGAATCCCTGATTTTCCGCATCCTAGTTCAGTCCTTGGTTATTGTTGGCATTATCGCCACTGATGTCGCAGCAAGGACTTATATGAGTCTGTGGGCAATTCCTTTAAGCATTATTGGTGCAACCTGGAGTTGGCATCGTCGCAAGCAGAAAAATATTAGTGCCAAGTTTTTACT
>JBFRWQ010000377.1:0-6842 GCA_051439665.1 Microcystaceae cyanobacterium
ACTTGTTCAGTTATGATATAATTAGAGTTCAATGCCTGTTTAGCTCAGTTGGTAGAGCAACGCACTTGTAATGCGTAGGTCATCAGTTCAAGTCTGATAACAGGCTTAAGGATTTCAGGATTTGTAGGACAAGCTTCTAGCTTGTGACAGGCAGGATGCCTGTGCTACTGTTCACAGAAGCAACTCATATCAAATCTAGTTTATACACTCCCATCCTCTCCCCACACTTCCCCCTCTCCCTTCAGCTATAGTATTAGGGTGCTTATCTACTATCGATCTATCTCTATGGCGATCGCAAATCAGACCTTACCTAAACTAAACTTATTAACCATGTTTCGTCTGGGATTGTTCCAGATGGGACTGGGCATGATGTCATTATTGACCCTTGGTGTCCTCAATCGCATTATGATTGATGAATTGACCGTTTTACCTTGGATTGCTGCCACTACTATTGCAATGTCCCAGTTTGCTAGTCCTGCACGGGTTTTTATGGGTCAACTCTCTGATGTCAAACCCCTTTTTGGCTACCATCGTACAGGGTATGTCTGGTTGGGTGCTATTTTCTTTACAATCATCTCTTTTGTTGCTTTACAAATTACCTGGCAGTTAGGAATCAGTTTACAGAATACAGGTTGGAGTAGTAGTACCTATCTCTGGGCTGTGATTCTAGGATTAGTCTTTGGCTTATATGGCTTATGTCTTAGCGCTAGTTCTACCCCCTTTGCTGCTATGTTAGTGGATGTGTCCGATGAAGATAATCGCTCTAAGGTAGTGGGGATTGTTTGGTCTATGCTAATGGTAGGTATTGTCATTGGTGCAATTATCGCCTCAAAATTATTAAACACCCCCGAAATTTGTGGAGCAGATATATTAACCTACGATCCCACACAAACCACCAAAATTGCCAATATTGCCCAACTAAAAGCGACCATTAACCCTGTTTTCATTAAAATGCCCGCCCTCGTCTTAGGGCTAAGTTTTATCGCCACCTTTGGCGTTGAAAAAAAATACTCTCGTTTTCAAAATCGGACTTCCCATCTTCAACGGGATGATCAAGTGACTTTGGGACGAGCATGGACTGTATTAACCGCCAGTCGTCAAACGGGTATCTTTTTCACCTTTCTACTGGTTTTAACTATTAGTTTATTCATGCAGGATGCGGTAATGGAACCCTATGGGGGGGAAGTCTTCGGAATGTGTATCTCGGAAACCACCCAATTAAATGCCTTTTTTGGCATGGGAACGTTATTAGGGATTGGTTCAACGGGATTTTTAGTTGTTCCTCGCTTAGGAAAAGTAAGAACGACCACATTAGGCTGTTGTCTTGCCTCTGCTTGCTTTTCCTTAATTATTCTAGCAGGGTTCACTGCCAATCAGAGTTTGTTAAAGTCAGGATTATTATTTTTTGGGTTAGCTTCTGGGATGTTAACCGCCGGGGCCACCAGTTTGATGTTAGACTTAACCGCCGCCCAAACCGCAGGAACATTTATTGGAGCTTGGGGACTAGCACAGTCGATCGCAAGGGGAACAGCTACTGTTTTAGGGGGAACAGTGCTAAATATAGGGAAAAATATCTTTGATGCACCTGTTTTAGCCTATAGTCTTGTGTTTTTTCTTCAAGGGATAGGAATGTTAGGGGCGGTTGCCTTATTAACTAGAGTAAATGTTAAAGAATTTAAAGAAAATGCCCAATCTGCGATCGCAATGATAATGGAAGGAGACATTGAGGGATAATAAGGGATAGAATAGACTAGAACCTCTTCTTAATTAAGGGGTCTATTCCTCCTTACCCACCTTTGATTAGGCTTAAGAGATACAATGTCTTCCGATGTTTATGCTTCCTCTGTTTCTCCCCCGTCTTTCCCCTACATCCAAGCAATTTTAATTCACGAGAAAACTAAAACTCGTTTTGAGCTTCCTCAAGATAAGCAGTTTATTTACATTGGAAAAGTGAATGAACATATTCCTATTCAGGTTGAGCTTTCCAAGCTACCGAATGCTCATATCGTTTCTCGTGTTCATTGTGTCATTCATGCAGATGGGGGAGACTATTATCTGGAAGATGCAGGAAGTTTAAATGGAACAGCGATTAATGGTGTATCTTTAAAACCAGGGACTCGATTTCGGCAAAAACTAAAACCAGGCGATTTAATTATTTTAGGAAAAAATCGCAAAATCAAATTAAGATTTGAGCTTAGATCATCAAAATAAATGTGTTAGATTTGACGCTATTTTCCTAAACTATGACGCACTCTAACTATAAACCCCTTCTGTATCTTACCACTTCCAAAATGAGTTTAGCAGATATTCAAGAAAATGCTAATCTTGCCCTGAGCAACGTGGAAAATCTAGATCAATTGTCTGAGGAATTAGAGACCATTTCAAAGGATAAAATAAACGTAGAATTTGCGTCAACTGCTTTAGCCACCGTGACAACAGCAGCGATCGCAACCTTTAGCAGTATCACTCACACCCCTATTTCTATGCCGATTTTAGCCACGTTAGGTGGTGGTGGTTCATTATTAGCATGGACAGTTTTATCGTTTGTACAGAGACAAAGTGTGAATAGTGAGACAGATAAAGAAGTATTAACAACAGACGTTCCCCTCGTTACAGAAACGGTTTTAGAAGAATTAGAAGCTCAACTTAATTTACTGCACATCAAGGAAATTCCCGAAGAATTAAGGTTTCCACCAGGTCATCCCATTCCTCAAAAACTATACCGTGAACATCCCCTCAAAGCTAAAGCCAATCATTACATACCCGTTGAGTCTTACTATTCTTTATTATTTGAAGAAAGGGAAGCAGAATTAATTCGTATTTTAGCAGAATTAGGAGCAACCAAAATCTCTATTGAAGAAGAAAGTAACGAGCAGTTAGTCTTAAATTTTGCAGGAGAAACAGAAGTACAAAAAATAGCCAATTTAGAAGGAAAGATCGAAAAACAAGGAACTCAGGAGTATAAAAAAGTGAGAACCCAGGAATATATTGGTAAATATTGGACACCTGATTTAAGTTTTGACCGTGCAAAATATAGTTGGTTAGATTATGAACCAACTTGGGAAGCGATTGTGGAAGGGCGCTTGAATAATGGTCAACTCTCAGCCGTGATTGAATTGACAACAGACATTTCTAATGAAATCACCACAACAATGGGATTAGCCGAAGGACTTTTAAAACAATTAGGCGCATTTGAACTTAATTTAGACTTCTCTCAAAATCATCTAAAAAGACGTAAATTCATGGTAGAATTCAAAGGAGAAAAGGCAGAAAATAGTTAACAGTTATTGATCATTCATAATGCCAATGACAATTATCAAAGCTCACAACTTAACCCTCAAAGAAGTCCATTACTATTTAAAGTTTCAAAAGTTACCCTATTGTTCTTTTGAGTCATTTCTTCAATTAGAGCCACTTTCTGAGGTTGACAAGTCGGAAATCGCTCAAATTAGTATTGATTTCGATAATTATTTACTAGAAGGAGAAGTCAAAGAAAGTATGGTTATGGCTTTAAGCATTTTTCCCTTACTAAGATTAGCAGGATTTTATCGCTCTCCCATACAAATGAGAATAGAAGAAGAAATAGAACGAATTTATGTTGAAGATGAGGAGGTGGAAATCACAGGAAGAATGGATTTAATTTGCCTTAACAAAGAAACTAAAAAACTCAGCGAGACGGGATTCTATATTCTAGTGATTGAAGCGAAAAATAGCAAGCTCAATGCTTCAGATGGTTTACCCCAATTATTAACCTATGCTCATAAAAGCTTAACACAACAAAACTCAGTCTGGGGATTAACAACAAATGGCCTTTACTATGAGTTTTTTTATATCCAACAAAATGGCCATCCTACCTACCAGCCTTTACCTTCTCTACATCTACTAGAAACTAACGCTTCAGAGACCTTATTACAGGTACTAAAAGCCATTTGTCAAGGACAAAATGAGTAGGATGGGCTTTGCCCATCAAATTTGCTAGGTAATTGGGTAATATATTTGTTCAGTTCCGGTTGTAACACTAGAATAGGCTTTGCCCATCAAATTTGCTTCAATTATCTTTTAACTCCTTTTATATCGCATACCAGGTAATTGGGTAATATATCCATCCAGTTCCAACTGTAACAGTAAAACAGAGACCTCAGAAGCCGATAATTGACTTTGAG
Source organism: Microcystaceae cyanobacterium (assembly GCA_051439665.1). Taxonomy (GTDB): domain Bacteria; phylum Cyanobacteriota; class Cyanobacteriia; order Cyanobacteriales; family Microcystaceae; genus JBGTGT01. The sequence continues at coordinate 4,164 of JBFRWQ010000377.1, forward strand.
CCACAATTTTATCAAAAGGAAGAGACTCTGACTCAATGACCTGTAATAATTGTTTTAGTTTAGGATCTAAGGTCTCAGGAAGCTCTGGTTGAGTCGGATGGGGTAAAGATAGTTGCTCTGGTTGATCTAATTGAGGAATTGCACCCAACATTTCTAATAACTCATTCACCTTCAATATCATTTCCGCTCCCTGATGAATTAGACGTAAACATCCAGTGGCTTCCCTCACATCTGGAGAATTCGGTAAGCTATAAATATCACGATTAAATTCGTTAGCGTAACGTGCCGTAATTAATGCCCCTGACTTTGGAGGCGCTTCCATGACCAGTATGGCTCGACATAAACCCGCAACAATTCGATTTCTAGCAGGGAAATTCCCCCGATCTGGCCTAGTTCCTGCCTTATACTCACTGAGAATTAAGCCATTTTCTTGAATATCCTGATAGAGTTGACGGTGACTCGATGGATAAACCACATCTATCCCTGTCCCTAAAACCGCAATGGTTCGACCACCTGCTTTTAAACAGGCTTCATGAGCAATGCGGTCAATGCCCAACGCCATGCCAGAAACCACAGTAAACCCCTGTTTTGCCAGTGCTTTGCTAATATTCCAAGTCCAACGACGACCATGCTCAGTGGGATAACGAGTACCGACAATTCCCACCATTGGTAAGCTTCCTTGATTTTCAGCAGGATTGACCTTACCTTTATAGTGTAGAAGGGGTGGCGGGCTGGGAATTTCTAACAGTAACTGAGGATAGTTAGGATCGCTAGGAGTCCAAAAAGCGGGATTTTTTTCTAAATAGGTATTAAACTGTTGTTCGAGGTTGATCTGCGATCGCTTTTCCCTAATCTGATCGATTAATTTCGCACCCAATCCCTCAACTTGAGCCAATTCTACCTTAGAAGCTGTCCATGCTGCCTTCAAGCCTCCAAATTGTTGCCAGATCCGTTTCAGTAATACCGGCCCCACTTTAGGTATTTGAGACCAAGCCAACCAATACATACATTCTTCTGTCAACCGATTACTCCTTAATCCTTTCTTCACTTGTATTATTACCTATCCTGTAGCGCTGCTTAAAGTCGAGTTTATACGGATATCTACCGTAAGTTTTTTAAATGTTTGTTAAAGAGGTAAGGGATAAATTTCTTTACAAGATTATTAATCTTGAAAATTTTTTCCGGAAACGGAATAGAATGAAGTGTAGGGGAAGAAAGCGATCGCGTAAAGGAGAAGTAATTGCTATTCTTGTAACAGATTCACCCGTCCCAATGGATAAAATAAGCTACAGTACCCATTCCCGAACCCTGTAAACATTTCATAAACCGATCCCCTGATCTCCGTGGAATTCGGTACAACCACCAGACTAAGCTAGGATAGATTGAGTGAAATTGTCATTGTAACTGACCCTTTTCCCTTCTAACCTAGATATCATACAAGGTTAATCCTTGATCCCTATTGCTCTAATTGTTAACTTATCTTGTTCAAGAATAATCTCTCGAACTTTTAATAAGCCATCGTCTTTTATAGATTATTTTCTGACCCATTTTCTTTGTACAGCCCACTTATCACCTTAAGCATTGAGCTATGCCTAGCGTTACTCGTGACAGTCTAAAAGTTGAAACCCTCCGTCTTTTCCAAGCTTATCGTCGTTCCGAAAAGACAGAACTGCGTAATAAAATTGTAGAGTTAAATTTTGGTTTAGTGAGAAAGGAAGCTCACCATTGGGTTAATCAATGTTCAGAGAATTTTGATGACCTATTACAAGTCGGTTGTTTAGGGTTAATTCGCGCCATTGAGCGCTTCAACGTGGAAAAAGGTCATGCGTTTAGCTCCTTCGCTATTCCCTACATCAGAGGCGAAATTCAACATTATTTGCGAGACAGAGGCTACTCCGTGCGAATCCCTCGCCGTTGGTTAGAACTAGGACGGCAAGCTGTTACAATTCGTAAAGATTTTCAAACCCGCTATAATCGCCAACCTTCTGACCAAGAAATTGCTGAATCCTTAGATATTCCCCTCAAAGAATGGCAAGAAATCAAATTAGCGTTCCAAAATCGTGAACCCGTTAGCTTGGATGTTTCGGTTGGCAATGATAAAGACAATGCAACCTGTTTAGGGGACTTAGTTGCTGATCCTAAGTACCGTAACTTCCAACTAAGCCAAGAAGACAGAATGCGTTTACAACACGCATTAGGCCAACTAGAGGATAAAACCAGACATATTCTCGAATTTGTCTTTTTGCAAGATTTAACGCAACGGGAAACCGCAGAGCAACTGGGAATTAGCGTTGTTACCGTCTCCCGACGGGTTAAGAAAGGACTCGAAGCGCTTAAAAAATCAATGCGTTAATAGACTTAACAAAAGTTAATGTGAAGTATCACATTGATAGGGGCATTGCAGTGCGATGCCTCTACGAGTTTGTGAATTATGAATTGTGAATTATGAATTGTGAATTATGAATTATGAATTATGAATTGTGAATTATGAATTGTGAATTATGAATTGTGAATTATGAATTGTGAATTGTGAATTAAAACCCTTACGGCAAAACTGTTACATCTTCCCTCTCTCCCCACACTCCCCTCTCTCCCCACACTCCCCTCTCTCCCCACACTCCCCACACTCCCCACACTCCCCACACTCCCCACACTCCCCACACTCCCCACACTATCCTC
>JBFRWQ010000378.1:0-3512 GCA_051439665.1 Microcystaceae cyanobacterium
GGATGTTGATGTTTGGTAATTTTGAAAAAGAGGCGATTTTTTCTTTCACTTACATTAACCCATAAAATCAAATATAAAACTTTAAATCAGTGTGATAGGATACTGACTAAAAATAGAATCGACTGTCATGATGGTAATATTTTCAGCCATAGATTGAGCGATAATAATACGGTCAAAAGGATCTCTATGATGAAAGGCTAAAGAGGCATTAATTTTAAGATGATCTAATTCAATATTTAGGATAATGATGTTACTTTCACTGATTTCTCTCTTAACAAATTCTTCATAAGAAGGAGCTAGATTTAACCTACCTAAGTTAGATTTAATTGACATTTACCAAAGACTAGCAATACTTAGATAACTGACATTATTCTCATTTTCAATCAAATCTTTGAAGGTATCACTTAATCGAGAATCATCATTAACAAACCAAAGAAAAACATGAGTATCTAACAATAAATTCATTTCATGTATTCCTCAAAATCTTCAAGAGGTGCATCAAAGTCCTCACTCATCCATATTTTACCTCTAGCACTTCCTCGTTTTAAGGGTCGCTTGATAGGCGAAATTTTTACAACTGGCTTGTCATCTTGAGTGATTACAATATCTTCCCCCTTAATTGCTAAGTCAATCAGTTGTGAAAGATGGGATTTAGCTTGATCTATATCTAATTGAGTCATGACCTAAAATTTGATTTAAGTTTTGGACACTTTACAATAAAATTCTTTCTTATATTCTAGCATTTTATCAAATTATTATATTTCTTTAACGATGAGTTTCAAGAGGATATATTTGAACAACTCATTAATTCTTAGGTTTAACCCAAGAAAATAATAGTAATTCCCAACAAAGCAATGATCACTCCAATGATCGAGCGCTGACTTATTTTATCTCCTAACCCATAAGCCAAAGGAAGAACAAATAAGGGGCTGGTTGCTGATAAGGTTTGAGCAATTCCTGTTGCTGCAAACTTAAGGGATATTTGCTGTAACCAAATTCCTAAATAGGTACTGCCAAATGCGGTTAAACTAATAACTCCCAAAGAACGAAAGGACAAAGTAACCCTCTTTTTTACCCTCATTCGCCCTATTATACCCCATAATACCCACGCAATGATTGTTCCCGCCACTAATCGAATGAGACTGCTCCATAAAGGACTGATTTCTGAGACAATTAGAGCATAACGAGATAAGACTGCCCCATTAGCCTGACACAAAGCTGCTACTATTCCCCAAAAGATACCTTGTTTCCATTGTGAAGGATCTCTCACTGTTTCCCCTGTTCTTTCCGTAATTACCCATCCTACTCCCGCCAGTGTCAATCCCATTCCTCCCCACTCCCTCATACTGATACTTTCTCCCCACACCATTAAAGCAATGATGGCTGCTATCACAGGAGATAGAGTTTCCATTAATAGGGTTCGTCTTGCTCCTAGACAACGTAAGGCACTAAAATAAGCTGTATCTCCGATGCCAATACCTAAAATACCACTGAGAGATAATAAAATGAGTCCTGTCTGACTGATATTGCCAACTGAGGGTTGGAGAATTAACAGGGTAATGATTAACAGAGCGATCGCTACTAATCCTTTTAAGCCATTAAGGAAAATAGGTGATAAGGTTGCTCCTAACCGAGTATAAACAATAGATGACGCTGCCCATAAAAAAGCAGCCCCCAAAGCAGCCGATTCTCCTATCCATAAAAAGTCATTCATTAATCACGATTATGCCATTTTTTCAGAACATAAGGAGCAAGAAAGATGGATTGCGATCGCATTCACCTATCTAGTGCCTTACAGTGTCAATATTCACGGTCAATACACCGCTACTCAAAAGCTGAGGAAATAATAGCCTAATTTGACTCCCATTTTTCAGTAAAATAGAATTAGTATTCATTTTTACTTTTCTCAAACGATTATGGCTAAAACAGTTGGTGAGGTGATGACTCCTGATCCTATCACAGTATCACCCCAAACACCGCTACAAGACGCAATTAAACTATTGGCGGAAAAACACATTAGTGGATTACCTGTCATTGATGAATCAGACAAATTAGTGGGAGTTATCTCAGAAAGTGACTTAATGTGGAAAGAAACAGGGGTTGATTCTCCTCCCTACGTTATGTTTCTTGACAGCATCATTTATCTCCAAAATCCTGCCCGACATGAAAAAGAAATTCATAAAGCCCTTGGCCAAACAGTTAAGGATGCAATGTCAGAAAAACCAATTACCATTAAACCAGAAGAATCTTTAAAACAGGCAGCCCATTTAATGCACGAAAAGAAAGTGCGCCGCTTACCTGTTGTTGATTCTGAAAATAAAAAAGTGATTGGTATCATTACTCAAGGAGATGTCATTCGTACAATGGCGCTAGGTGAAGCTTAATTTATTGATTGAGAAATTTAGAAAAATGCCTAAGAAAAAGCCTAAAATTGCCTACCAAGAATTTGGCCAACGAACAGATGATGCTGCTTTAGAAAGAGCGAAACCAGACTTACCACCTAAAAAACAGCAAATTCGAGTCCAAGCCACCAAATCAGGACGTAAAGGCAAAATTGTCACCGTTATTATGGGATTTCAACATTCCCCTGATACCTTGAGTCAGTTACTAAAAACCCTTAAAAGTCAGTGTGGGAGTGGAGGAACGATCAAAGATGATAATTTAGAAATTCAAGGCGATCATCGACAGAAATTGGTGTCAATTCTCAGTGAAATGGGGTACAAAGTCAAAATTAGTGGTGGATAATAGGGAGCATAATTATAATTCTAATAGGCCAGAAGGGGGAGTAATGTAAATACGATGATTGTCTAAATCTACGATAGGAACAATTTCTTGTACAAAGGGAATTAACACTTTCTTCTGGTCAAAATTAGGAGCAGTTAATTGAATTTCTAATAGATCGTTACCTGCTAAGAAAACATCAACCACTTGACCAATTAATTGATCGGTTTCCTGTAAATAAACAGATAGATCAATGAGTTGGGAAATATGATATTCATCGTCAGGTAAAGAAGGGCGATCGCTTCCATCGACTAGCAACTCATAACCCCGTAACTTTTCCGCTTGGGTGCGATCTTCAACTCCTTCTAAGCGAATAATAACTTGATTTTTGCCAGGTACATATCGGCCTGATAATAATTGAATAATTGTTTTTTGTCGGTGATCAGGTGAGACAATTAATCGTTCTCCTGGTTGGGTAAAGCGCTCAGGAAAATCGGTAATAGGTGTTACTTTTAATTGGCCTTTTAACCCATAAGCCGAGGTAATTACGCCAATTTTTAGCCATTGATCTTGATTAATCTTAGTTTCTAAGGTCATAATGTTAAGGGAAGCTTACATCTATTTAATTCTGAATAGGGACATCACCAGCATAGCCATAAACTTCAATTCCTAAATTTTCAGCTACGGGTAGCGCTCTCGAATCAACCATCGGAGAAATAACAATTTTGCGATTAACATTGCGCTGATATTTTTGTTGATAAAAGTCAGCTTTACGACTAAAAGTGTACATA
>JBFRWQ010000379.1:0-5543 GCA_051439665.1 Microcystaceae cyanobacterium
TGAGGAGTTCTATTTCATTATTATTAGCAATTCCTTTAACAGTTATATAGTTAGTAACAGTCGGTTTTCCTTGGGTGATTGTGCCTGTTTTATCACAGATAATTGTATCTATTTTGTGTGCTAATTCCAAACTATCTGCCCCTTTGATTAAGATACCATTTTCTGCGCCTTTTCCTGTTCCTACCATAATAGCTGTTGGTGTGGCTAACCCTAACGCACAGGGACAAGCAATGATTAAAACTCCAACGGTTGTCATAATGGCAATGGGTATATTTCCGATGACTTGAAACCAGATCATAAAAGTGATCATAGCAATGGTAATCACAGTAGGAACAAACCATGCTGTTACTTTATATGCTAATTTTTGAATAGGCGCTTTACTTCCTTGGGCTTCTTGAACCAGTTTCACAATTTGGGCTAAAACCGTATCTTTTCCGACTTTAGTTGCTTTGAATTTAAAGCTTCCCATTTTATTGATTGTTGCACCAATTACTTCATCTCTGACCTGTTTTTTAACAGGAATCGGTTCACCTGTTACCATTGATTCATCAATCGATGAGTCTCCTTCGATCACTTCTCCATCAACGGGAATTTTCTCCCCTGGACGAACTAAGATTAGATCACCGACTTCTACCTGTTCAATGGGAAGATCTATTTCTTTCTCGTTGCGAATGACTCTAGCGGTTTTTGCTTGTAATCCCATTAACTGGCGAATGGCTTCTGAGGTTTTTCCTTTTGCTCTATTTTCTAGTAATTTACCCAATAAAATAAGAGTAATAACCACTGATGAGCTTTCAAAATAAACATCAGCTTGAATCCCTTGATTGGTTAAAATTTGAGGAAAAAGAGTGGCAAATACAGAATATAAGTAAGCAACCCCTGTTCCCAAACTGACTAAGGTATTCATATTAGAAGTTCGACGTTTTAAAGCTTGCCAACCACCGACTAAAAAGGTTTTGCCACACCAAAATTGAACGGGTGTTGCTAAGATAAATTGTACCCCAGAATTATGTAGCCAATGGGGAATAAAGGGTAAATGTAAACCCGTCATCATGGGTAACATTCCGATGATTAGGAGAAGACTGATAATACTGCCAAAGATCACTTTCTGGGTGAGTTCTTTTTGTTGGGTTTCTCTAGTCTTTTGTTCCTTATCTTCTAAGGTATCCTGAAGGGGAAACGCTTGAAATCCTGCTTTACTAACCGCCGCTTGAATTAACCCTAAATTAGTGGTCTGTTGATCATAGGTTACTGTCGCTTGAGAGAGGGCAAAATTAACATTTCCTTGACTGACTCCTTCTACTTTTTTCAGTACCCTTTCAACCGCAGCAGCACATCCTGCACAACTCATTCCCTGTAATTTTAACTGTTCAGTTTTCATGATAGAATCTCCTTACTTACTATTCAACGAAACACTAGCAATCAAAGGACATATTTCTTGAGGATTTAATTGAGGATTTTTTAGGTTTGACCAAGCACTACGATAGGCTTCTAATTCCGCTTTAAAGTCAGTCATTTGTTTAATTTTAAGCTCTAATTCTTCAATTTTTTGGTCTAGTAATTGTTTGACCAATTGACAAGGGGTTTCACTGCGATCGCCTAAATCTAGAATCTGCTTAATATCTGCTAGACTAAATCCGAGCGCTTGTGCCTTTTTGATAAATTCTACCTGTTGAATTGCGTGGGAACTGTAATAACGATAGCCATTTTCTCCTCTTTTAACGGGGTTAAGCAGTCCTGAGTCGCTATAGTAACGTAAATTACCCACAGAAAGCCCCGTTTGTTGAGCAAGTTCCCCAATTTTAAGATAGGATGCTTCTTTCATTACTACTTATGGGATTGATATTTTCTTCCAGTTTAAACTCTATAGTTAACTGTAGAGTCAATGGCTGTTATATTCTGTTATAAATGAAGGATATAGTTAAAATACAGTAAAATAATATTAAGCTACATTGCCATGAAGTGCTTGATGCGTTAGTTGTAGGATGGGCTTTGCCCATCAAAAATAGACTATAAATTTATAATTCATAATTCATAATTTATAATTTATAATTTATAATTTATAATTCATAATTCATAATTTAAAATGAATCTGATAATTTTTACTGATTTAGACGGAACTTTACTCAATCCAGACGATTATCGTTATGATGCAGCCTTACCTCTCCTAGAGGACTTAAAACAGTGCCAAATCCCTGTTATTCCTGTCACCAGTAAAACTCGTGTCGAAGTGGAAACTCTTCTCAATGAGTTAGGTGTGATTGATCCCTTTATTGTAGAAAATGGAAGTGGTATTTTTGTTCCTCTAAATCATCAAACCTTTATTATTCCTGAGCCTAACCCGTGGCAAGATTATCACCTACAATTATTAGGGGTTTCCTATCCTAAAGCCCGTCAAACCTTATCTATCTTATCAGAACAAATCGGAGAGACCTTAATTGGATTTGGTGATTTAAGTGTAGAAGATATTCAAGCAAAAACAGGGTTAAGCTTTGATGATGGTCAAAAAGCCAAGCAAAGAGAATTTACTGAGCCTTTTCTGACTCCTAATGTTGATCCAACTCAATTAAAAGCCTTAGCTGCTGATTTAGGCTTTAAGATAGTGATCGGCGATCGCTTTTCCCATCTGATCAGCGCACAAGCAGGGAAAGGAAAAGCGGTACAATGGTTACAACAACATTATAAATGGCCAGATCCAACTGAGAAAAAAGTGACCATTGGCTTAGGAAATAGTCCTAATGATTTAGCTATGTTAGAGACAGTGGATATTCCTGTGATTATTCCTGGACATAAGGGAATTCATTCAGGATTACAAGGAAAACCTTGGCAAGTTGCTGATGGGGTGGGTTGTCAGGGATGGGTACAGGCCGTTACCTCAATTTTGGATAATTTGTTTAAAAGGTAAGGTTAACTGAATCTAGTGAAAATAACAACAGAGCAACTAAAAAACTATATTATCTCAGCGAAAAAGCGAGAACAGGTTCGTTTAGCTAAATTAGAAGAACGTCGCCAAAAGGGGTTAACCTTAGCCAAGATGGGGGCAAGATTATTAAAAACCCAATTTGGAGCGACTAAAGTGATTCTTTTTGGGTCATTATTAACCGATAAGTTTCATGAAAACTCAGATATTGATTTAGCAGTGAGTGGTTTACCTGAAAAGCGCTATTTTCAAGCCGTGGGGTATCTTTTAGGGTTAGGAGAGTTTGAATTTGATTTAGTGGAAATAAACCAAGCTCGTCCTGAAATTAGAAAAGCGATCGCTCAAGGAATGATACTATGAGCCAATACAAAATATTAGCTGCTCAAATTGAGCAGGATTTAAGCCAGATTGTTTTAGTAGTAGAGGCAGCCGTCTCTCAAGTCCAAAAAGCTGATAAAACAGGGGATTTAGATTATTTACAAGCAGCAACTTTAAGTTTACAAAACTTTTACATGGGAGTTGAGCGTATTTTTGAAGCAATTGCTAAACAAGTTGATGATTCTTTTCCAACAGGGGCAAGTTCTCATCGAGATTTATTAAGACAAATGACATTAACTATTGCTGAGGTTCGTCCTCCTGTAATTGATACTACATTATTTCAACAGTTAAATGAATATCGAGGGTTTCGTCATGTAGCCATTCATCGTTATGGATTTGAATTACGTCCAAACCGCATTCGTGAGTTAGTGGCAGATTTACCTGCTTGTTACCAAGCATTTGATCAACAGTTACAAGAATGTTGTGAATTTTTAAGACTGCTAGATGCTTCTTTTTGAGAAATGACATACACGATTATTTATATATTTATCTCATCAAAATGATGTAGGGGAATGGATGATTATCAATTATCAAGAAGGTGATACCATCACACTGAAAAGTATTAACCTTAGTTTTCCAATTGAGAACATTTACCGTAATCTCTCACTTAATTAAATATCTCAGAAACCCTTAAATCAAGCGCTGGAAAACCAGATGATAGAACTAAATTCTCACCCCTAAAGTCTCCTACTTCTACATAGGAGTCTCCTTTTAATTGATCGAGGTTTAGTGGTTAACATTGTTGTTTCAAAGTCCTAAATAACCGCAATACAATCAATTTCTACTAGCACATCCTTGGGCAGACGAGACACTTCTACACAAGCCCGTGCTGGTGCAGTGGCTTCCGAGAAATATTTAGCATACACTTGATTGACCGCAGAAAAATTGGCTAAATCACTGAGGAAAACCGTCGTTTTGACCACACTTTCCCAAGTTGCTCCTGCTTCTGTTAAAATTGCCCCTAAATTCTCCATCACCTGTTCAGTTTGTGCTGCAATATCTCCCTCTCCCACCATTTCCCCTGTTTTGGGATTAAGAGGAATTTGTCCCGCCACGAATAAAAATTGTCCTTGGGCTAAGATAGCTTGATTATAAGGACCAACAGGGGCAGGCGCTTCCTTGGTTTCGATAATTTGCTTAGATTCCATTAAATTTAAACTCCATTAAGATGAACCACCACCTTCCGTCGATGGTTATGTTGACGATGTTCCCACAGATAGATTCCTTGCCAGATGCCTAAAACTAGGCGACCCTGAGAGAAGGGAATTTGTAAGCTAGTTTGGGTAAGAACCGAACGAATATGAGCAGGCATATCATCAGGTCCTTCGGTACTATGAAGATATAAACGAGAATCTTCTGGCACTAATTTAGCAAAGAATGTGTTTAAATCCTGCAAAACATCTGGGTCAGCATTTTCTTGAATGATTAAAGACGCAGAGGTATGACAGATAAAAACGGTACAGAGTCCCATTTCTAAGCCTGACTCAGCCACTACAGATTCCACCTTAGCGGTGATATTATGAAAACATTTCCCCGTTGTCCCAATTGTTAAGGTTCTTTGTTCGTGTTGACTCATAAGGATTAAGGAGTAATCGCCATTGACTACTACGCTACAGGATCTCCATCTTAAACAAGCTCAGGCCAGTCTGCAACAGGCATTGTCTTGGTATGCTAGTTTTCGCCGCCATTGGAATTATCCCCCGAACCCTGAATTACAGGCGGCGGTGCGGGATGATATGCAAAGCTTAAAAGCAGCGCTGGAAAAATTAGAAGAAAATGTCATTAAAATCTCTACCTTTGGCCTTGTCAGTCGGGGAAAATCGGCAGTCATTAATGCACTACTGGGGCAAAAAATATTACCCACCGGTCCGATTCATGGAGTGACACAATATCCTAAATCGGTGTACTGGACTCCTCCCAGTGGGAAGGTTAAAATTGAATTGATTGATACCCCTGGATTAGATGAAATTGCAGGAAGAACTAGGGAAAAAATGGCGCAGGAAGTGGCACAAGTATCTGATTTCATTTTATTTGTTGTGGCAGGGGATATTACCCAAACTGAATATCAAGCTTTAGTAGAATTAAGACAAAGCCAGAAACCTTTAATCTTAGTGTTTAATAAAATTGATTTATATCCCGACCAAGATAGGGAAGCAATTTATCAACAATTACAAGACCTTGGACAACGGACACAATTACGGTTTTCTCCTGATGAAATTGTGCGAGTGGCCGCTGACCCCCAACC
>JBFRWQ010000380.1:0-10247 GCA_051439665.1 Microcystaceae cyanobacterium
ATGATGAACTCTATCAGCTAAAGTCTTTCTTACCTGGGTACGACAATTGGGACAAGTTTGGCTTGTTCCTCGATGGTCAACTTCAGCAAAGAATTTTCCTCTCTTACGGCATACATGAAGCAAGATAGTTCTGAATTGTCCAAAACCTGCGTCTAAACTATGCTTGCCTAAGAATCCTTTGGCCATGAGCCGAAAGTCTATATCTTCGACAAAGATAGAGTCTCCCATGTCACAGATTTTATGTGCCAGTTTGAATTGATAGTCTTTGCGCTTAAATGCAATATGGTTATGCTGTTTTTCGACTCTTTGGCGGGCTTTTTCATAATTCCGAGAACGCTTATTCTTCTTAGAGAGTCGGCGTTGCAGCAATTTCAGCTTGCGTTGCTCTGTTCTTAAGAATCTCGGATTTTTCTCGACAAAATGGTCTGATGTAGCCAAATAACTAGATAAACCGACATCGATACCTAGAGGATGACCATAAGGCGTTTCCACGCTTGGGATTTCTACTGATGATTGAATGCTGACATTAACAAACCACCCCTTAGCCTTTTTGATTACCCTCACCTGCTTGACCATAAAACCATCAGGGATGGGACGATGTAAATTAATCCGAATCTTTCCCACTTTGGGCAGTTTAATTTGCCACCCTGTGATCGGATTCTCTTTGAATTGAGGAAATAACAAGGATTTCATCTGCCCATATTTTTTGAACCTGGGAAAGCCATATCCTCTCTCTCGAAAATAGTCCCACCCATCATGCAAGCGTCTAATGGTTGTTTGCAGGACTTGGCTAGGGACTTGTTTAAGAGGGGGACAAACTTTTTTGGCTTGAGGTAGATTATTTTGTTGTTGATGGTAACTCGGAAAGGGATAATCGGCAGTCATTATATACTCTGACTCTAAGCTACACCGATCTATCGGACACTTACGAGAAGAAATCCAATCTTTGAGCTCCCTCAAGGCATAGTTATAGGCACGACGGCAGTTTTCTAGCCATTCGTTTAACTTGGCCTCTTGAGCCACGTCAGGATCTATGCGGTAGGCATAATTGAGAGTCAGCATGGCTCTATCTTACCATAAATATGGTGAATGGTAAAGTAACTGGCTAAAAAATGTGCTTATCTAGTCCGACCGAGACTGATTTTCAAGGTGCGCTTGCTGAACGTCCGACCCTGCGGGATGGAAAATCCCTTGAAGGAGGCAGGAGTGGAAAGGCAGGAGGCAGGAGAAGGGAATTTGGAAGAGGATTCTGACCTCTCCCAACTTCTTTTCGCCTTAAAAGGCGAGGCTTGTACCGATTTAGGGGGAAGGGATGGAGGAAACTCCCTCCTGCCTTCTGCCATCTGCCACCTGCCTTCCGAGGCAGAAGCCTCGGTCAGGAAAGCGGACGTAGGGACTCAGCGTCCCGTCAGGTCGCACCTCAATCAGGCTCGCAAGCGGACTTGTGCGAACTTTACTGGTTGGCATTCATCCCTACCTAAATCTGGTTTATTTTTGGGTTTTAGAGATTTTAGGTAGGGACTTCTGCCAACATTTTGTTAAATTTACAAAACCCTATATTTCAAGAAATCTTAATAAATAAAGCTGAATCATTCAGAAAACCTGTGCTAGAACTAGAAGGAATTTGACCATCAGCGACGGGTACAATCGGCATAATGTTTCAGCTTAGTTTTCGTTATTGGCAGCAATTATGGATTTCGCCGACAAAATGGCGAAGAATTTTTAAGAATCCTTTTATTAAAACCTCTTTTTTCATTCTCCTTGCCCTGATTGCTGAACTTGCTATCTTAAAGCAACCTACTTCTCTTTTTGTGGGTCAACCCCATCATGTTAAACTCCCTCAATCCCTATTTTTTACCCCTTCTCTAACCAAACCAGTATCTTTTCAAGTATCTGCTGATACTCCCGTAGGGCGACCCTTAACTGAATCAGAACGAGCAACGATCCAACGATTACTTCCGAATATTCAAGCGCCTGATAAGTTCCCTGCTTTTGAACAACTACCTTTATTTATTCTTCATGACACAGCAGGACTCTTAGCCAAGAGTACTATCTCAGAGAAACAACAGAGAAATAAAGGACCCCTTGGAGATGGAATTGCTGCTTATATTGCAAGGGATGGCGAACCGATGGTCACCCGTGGTAATTTTTGGGATGTTCGTCGTCCCAGCGCTTTAGCTTATGAAAAATCTTTGGATGTTTTACCTGAAAAAGACCGAAATATGGCAGTTCGTCAAGTTTATCGCTTAACTTCTGATGCTGGCCGCAATCAAGCGTTCCAAAAAGTCACACAAGGATTGAATGTCAATCAGAAGAATTTAATTAAAGGGGCTAATATCTGGTTAAATACCACCTCTGAATCTCAATTTAAGGCGATTAGTCGTAATTATCGAGGGGGTTTAGACGGTTCAAAAAGTACAGGGGTTTGGGCAATGACCCAGGTATGCCATGATGTACTAGATGGGGTCAATTTAGCTCGTTATAGGGATAAGAAAGCGAATTTAGACCAAGTTTGTCAAAAAGTTTATCCAGCGCTTAAGGCGAGTCGTCAACGAATTGGAGCGGGGGTGAATGTGGAAATTGTCCAACACATGGGATCTCATTGCTTTCTCACCGATAGAGCAGTCAGAACTTATAATGCTTATAATCCTTCTTATGCTCGCATTCCTCAGAATCGGGTGGTTTCTCTACAAAAGGATGGTTATAATGCTTACCCTGACCGTCAATATGAGGGGGTAGCCCTAGTTTATCTCTATTCTGCTCTACAAGCTGGCGTATTTCCTAAGATTACGACTCATTTTTTATTAGATAAGGGAATTGGAGATCATTGTGATCCTAGAGGTTTGGACTTAAATCTTCTTTATGAAAAGATTAGTCAAAGATTGGGTCATTCTTGGGGAACTCGTTATGGTATTATTCCTCAATATGGCATAGATTTAAACGCAGGGGATAATGTTTGGTGGGCGGAAAAAGTCTTAGGAATTAAGCCATTTTAGTGTATTCCTAACCATAATAGATTAGTTAGTTAGCTAATCTTTTATGTGATAAAGTGGAAGTATAAACCAATTTTTCAAAAATAATCTGAAGCTCGTATAATTTCCTACCATAAAATTCTAGCATAAACTTGTGGAACAAGCTTTCAGCTTGTCATAAATAAGATTATTTTAACTCACAGCAAATTTACTCAAATTAGAGAATAATCTGTACTACTGTAATCTGTGGTGGGCAAAGCCCACCCTACATACCAAGTCACTGAATAAGTCGGATTAAGAATTGGCATGAAGTTTACCTAATCTTAATTCCAAGCGCTAATTTTATTTTTTGGGTCTTAAACGAGTGACTTTGAGGGTAAATTTTCCGTTTCCTGTTTCCCCAAAAGAACGAACTCGGATGATATATTTTCCGCTTTCCGTAATGCGAGAAAAGAGTAAGGAATTGGTTGTTCCATCGGGTCCGTCGTCATTTTCTGCGATCGCTGTTCCATCAGATCCCAACAGAATAACGATCGCATCAAAGTTATCAGAAATGACATCAATTGCGACCTGTTCCCCTTCTTGCAAATCAATGGTATAATCCCTCGCAAATCCCCCTTCTCCTGTGGGAATATCCCGCTCTGAGAGGGTATCTGATACTTCATTGTCTGAGGGAATGGGAATCGGTCGATAAAGGGATTCTTGTGCTTGTAGGGGGAATTCGCTTAATAAGCATAAGCTGACAACGACTAGCCATTTCCAAGAAAACCAACGATAGAGACAAGGGATCATCATCGAAAATTTGGGTTTGAAACCCCGTCCTTTAGCGAAGGGAAGGACGGCTTTATCTTTTTAGCAGGTAACAATTAAACCATTACATCGTCTAATTAGAGTTACCTTACTAACAACTATCTGCCCTAACCGTTTCCAATTAGCATCGCTGACAGATATTTGCCTTTTTGTTTGTCCACTAACATAGCCCATCCCTTTTGGGGAATCAACCCAATCACCTTTTCTTAAATCAAAGTCAGTTGTTGTTCCTCCATATTTTCGTCTGAGCCCACCCTTACTAGGAAGCATTAAGTGAAGTTGACGACGACTATAAGGAGGCCTTTTTACAACTCTGAAAGGACAGTCAGTTGGTTCGACTTCTCCTACCCAGTGATGACCATGACTATTAACAGACTGAAAATAACGATAATCTAAAAACCGAAAACAAGCTAAAGTTAATCCATCGTTGGCGTGGCTTCTTTTCGATTTTTCTGCTTTATCTTTAGATTTTTCCAACCCTAGATGTTGTCTTAAATTTGAGGTTTGCCATCCATAACGAGTATGAACTTCAGCAAACGCTTTTAACTGTTCTAACATCCATTTTTGACCAACCATGATCGGTGAAAACCCTTTTCCTGAACGTGCTTTCTGGCGTTTTGATTTTAGATCAACATCGGCTTTGACATACTCAAAGTAAATATCGGTCACCGGAAAAACTTGACAAAGTTCTTTGACGACTCTTAATTCAAGTTGTCGGTTAGCACGAATTGATGGAGGTAATTTCTTTCCTCTACGGTTATCAAACCGTTTTTGGCGATGCGCTCTTAGATGAAAAGGCAGTTGACGATTAATTCGTCTTCCCCTTCTTCCTCGACGCATCATTTTACGGTCTGCCATTCGTTTTTTAACTGTTTTAAATGGAAGCTCTAAATGGCCTGTCCAAAGAGAATATTGGGATGATTGAACTCCAATCCCAGAAAACAGCTTGCCAGGGTCGATTCCTATAGATATAGGCTGATTTTTTGTGTCTAAAGATGGCTTTGTTAGCTGAACATAAAACTGGTTTAAGTCGTTGAATTTACCAACGGCTTTGCCTTCTTTAATCCATCTTCTTGCCCTACTTGGTTTTGTAGGCATTAATGGTAATCCATTCTGTGAAACTACGGGTACTCTTGGCATGGGAGATAATCCTTAAGAGTTAAGTTTTTAGTCCCTTCGCCCACCCCATACACCATGTCTTGTCTTTAGCAACACCTGAAACAATCAGGTTTAGAGATAGTCCGAACTAGGGAAGTATTCGGAAGTCCGTCAGAATATGGAGCGATTTAGGCTATTCACCTCTTCGTGACTCAATTGGTTGAATCAAGCCTCCCACTTTTAGGGTGAGGTTGGTGAATTAAGACTCTTTAGTTTGCAAAATGAGGAGGGATAAAGGCAACTACATTCTTAGGTTAGGCGTACCTAAGCACAATTTACTGGTTCTTCCAATTATTTTAAGATCCTTACAAGATTAGGTAACAATATCTTGCAGCGCTTTTTTCAGTGTAGGAAATTGATAGTTAAAGCCAATACTTTGAGTAGCTTTAGGCAATACTTCTTGTCCTTCTAAAACGACTTTTGAGCCTTCTCCTAATAATAATTCTAGCGCTACACCAGGCACTGGCAACCAAGAGGGTCGATTTAAAATTCCCCCTAACTCTGAACAAAATTGATTCATTCGCACAGGATTAGGGGCAGTAGCATTATACACCCCTTCCATCTCCGGTTGTTTTAAGGCTGCGATAATTAGGTTAACCACATCGGTTTGATGAATCCAAGAAAACCACTGACGACCATCTCCAATCGGACCCCCTGCAAATAGTTTAAAGGGGGGTAACATTTTGGCCAATGCACCACCATCTCCTAAAACAATTCCCAACCGCAAAATCACTAAACGAACTCCCACCTCAGTCACTTTTTGGGCTTCAGCTTCCCATGCTTGACAAACTTTAGCTAAAAAATCCCTACCTGCAGGACTACTCTCATCAAAGGTCTGGGTTTCGCTCGTTCCATAGTAACCAATAGCTGAAGCATTCACTAAGACTGAGGGTTTTGGATCTGCTTTTTTAATTGCTTCAACAATTTTTTGAGTTCCTTGTTGACGGGTATTTAAAATTGCTTTTTTGTATGTGGTTGTCCAGCGTTCAGCAATGGGTTCTCCTGCTAAATTGACCACACCCTCACAATTAGATAAAGCCGATTGCCAGTCTAGGTTATTACCAAGAGCATCATAAGAAACGATTTCTAAATTAGGATATTGACTCTTAGGAAAAATTCGCTGGGCTTTAGTAGGGGTACGGGTTAAAATTACCAGAGAATCCCCTGCTTGGTTGAGTTTTTTCACTAACTGAGTTCCAATAAAGCCTGTTGCACCCGTGATGGCAATTTTCATAATAGCTGGTTGGTCGGTTTGTACTGAGTCGCAAGACAACGATGATAATTATAGCAAGTCTTCTACCGAGAACCTTTTAAACTTTGCTCTGATTGCCCTTAAAGCATAAAAAACAGATTTAATGTTACTTGTTTAATAGATTAGATTATTGTAATAATCAAAGAAATAAGGGCATAAAACAAGGATTATTTTTGTAAAAACCTCTTTTATCGTTCCTTTATTAAGTTTTTACCCAACTTCTGTTCTGCAAAGGATCATCCTTTCCTTGACAGGGGATATCATAGATAGCTATTCTAACTCAAGCGTCAATCTATTAACCTATCTTTAGATCATTTATATTTCTATATCATTGCGATTTACTTTAAGTTATGTCTTCTTTCCCAATTAATCCAGATAGTGATCCCGATGAGATCGAAAGTGTCATTCTCTCTGATGAGGAAGGGCGCACCCTAGAATGCTATATCGAGAATGCCTTAGACGCTAAGGATGGGACTTATCTGCTTCTCATGCCAATGGATACATCCGTGGTCATTATTGAGTCGAAAAAACAAGGAAAAGAGGAACTACCAAAGATTGTTGAAGATTTTACCCAAATAGAACAATTATTACCTGATGCCAAAGCTGTTTTAGCTGAGTTAGATTTATTTTTACAATTCACAGCCTTTACCCTAACTGTACAAGGGGAATTACCTCCGATTGAGGATGATGGGATCTTAACAATCAACTTAGAAGAAGATCGTAGTAACAGTGAATTAGAACCAGAAGAACTACAATTTCTAGCTAGTTTTTACCATAATCAGCAAAAATATTCTGTTTGTACTCCCCTAGCGCCTCTTTTATTTTTAGCCAAAGCCAACCTCTTTGATCAACTAGAAATTATTTCCCCTGATGATGATAATATTCAACCGATTTTAGAGGAATTACTCTTTGATGATGAGTTAGATTAGGGAAAAAATTAATAATAAAAGAGTTGAGCGACCTAGATCAAAGGAAAAATTGAGTATAATTAAGATGAACAAATTATATCAATTGGGTGCATGATTATGCCAACTGTTAAAAAAACCGATAAAGAATGGCAAGAAATTCTCACGCCAGAACAGTTCCAAGTTACCCGTAAGAAAGGCACAGAAAGAGCTTTCACGGGTAAATATCATGATAATAAGCAAACTGGAATCTATCAATGTATCTGTTGCGGAACACCTTTATTTACCTCCGATGCAAAATATGATTCTGGGACAGGTTGGCCGAGTTTTTGGCAACCGATTGATGAGAAAAAGATTCGCTATAAAAATGATTTTAGCTTGTTTATGAAGCGAGTCGAAATACTTTGTGCTAATTGTGATGCTCATTTAGGTCACGTTTTCCCTGATGGTCCCCCACCAACTGGACAACGTTACTGTTTAAATTCTGCATCATTGAACTTTGTGGAGAAAGCAGAGTAATGATGGTTGAGGTGGGCTTTGCCCACCCCTGCTGCAATAGTAGGTGCTTTAGCCCTATAGCCCCATATAAGCCCCATTATTAATGCACAAAATTAGCTCGAATGACCTAAGCACAAGACAAATGAATTACTAAAATAAATCAAAAAACGGGTTTTCAAGTAAACTCATCCAGCCATGCTCTCCTGAACCTGTGGTGATAAGCTATACTTATGTTTGAAGAGTCCAGTGGACAAGTCACCTAGAAAGTACTAAGAGGTAACGATTAAGTTAAACCATCAAAACTGTCTCCTGCTTCAGATGCACCCAGAATTTTCATTGTTTTTAAGAGGTTGCTTGTTATCACACCTAATATTATATCATGGAAACTATGTTAATTTGTCCCAATTCTACGATAACCAAAACTAATCGGATTCCCTCGTAATTCTAGCCGTCGTTGCAGTTTTTGTAACTCTCGTTCTCGTTGAGGCAAATTATCCACTAATTCATAGGGAAAAATACCATTACTCATCGTAAACACTGAAACTGAACCAGCAGCCGCCCCCACAGACCATTCAAAAGGTTGTACTCTATAAGAAGCGGCCGCAATATGACTGGTGGCAATACTTTTTCCCGCAATCAAAAAATTGTCTATTTTCTGGGGAATCATTGCTCTTAGTGGGATTTGGGCAGGATAAGTCTCCCCTTCTCCTCCTCTAGCCCCTCTCCGTTCGGTATTTCCCTTCCTTTCAGGTGGTGATAAAGACATACAGGGATGAATATCAACGTTATAGTGACTGACACCAACAGAGTCAGGGTACTGAGTAGCTTGAGTATAGGAAGCGGGAAAATTAGCCGAAATATCCACCTCATTAATCGTAAAACCTTGGGGATACCCCACACTAGGACGACCAATAATTCGTCTTGCTTCACGAATATAAGGATATTTGGCTAAACCATGTAATGTTCCCATCGGAGAATCAACCCCTTTCATCAGTCGATGGTCAGGATAGGGCTTTTTCGTGCCTGAACCTAAGCGAGAGTCAGTTGTTCCCGCCACTAGCCAGTAAAAAAATCCTAATGCGTGTTCTTCTGCTTTTTTGAGGGTTTCAATGCGTAATCCACCTTGCCATTTTCCCTCATCAAGTTGGCCAAGTCTTTGTAACTGTTGTCTGCTATAAATTAAGTTATCTTTTGCCGTTCCAGGACGATAATCATTACCCCACGTCCAATTTTGCATGGAAATATCCCCTGGTGTGGGTTCATTCACTTTAAACCGTCCTACCCTAATTAAACGACCTCGACGAGGACTCCAAAGACGACGATAGGTAAAGACTAAATCAAAGTAAGCAAGGGTACGATTGGGATCATAGCCATAATAGGGTGCATACTGCTCATAAAAGGAGGGTTTACTGTGAGATTGAGGATTGATCGTATTTTCCACTGCAAAGGTATAGGTAAATCCTTGGGTACAGTAGGTATCATTTTTAGAAACGGGAGAGGAAGGATTAAGGGTAGAACGGGGATCTAAGCCTAAACGATAGGGAACATCGGTTAGAGCAACCATTTCTCCTGTTTCTGTGGCATCAATCACAATCCAATAGGGTTTGCGCCGATAGTTCTCTTTTTTCGGTCTAAATTGAATGATGGTTTTCTTCAATTGGGGACTATCTTCGTAGCGATAAGCGTCTTCTAGTAAGTAAGATAAGGGTTTGTCAATCAGAGGCGAGCGCCCATCCCTTGCACTATGTTGAATGGCTGTAACTTCCTGAATAAGCTTACCACTTTTAGTTAGAGAAACATCTTTAGCCACAGTTGAGGGAAACCACAGTAATTTTCCCCCTCTTTGGCGCTCTGCATCTTTTAACTGTCGCAATAATAATTCATGACCATGATTGGGCAAAAAACAGCTTTCGCTAACCCAACAGTCTCCTGGGTTCAAACGACCATAAAAACGACTGATATTATCTTTAAACTTTTTATAACCGCTAGGAAAAACATTAACTCGGCGTTGGTAAGCGCTTTCATCTAGTGC
This sequence comes from Microcystaceae cyanobacterium, assembly GCA_051439665.1. GTDB lineage: Bacteria > Cyanobacteriota > Cyanobacteriia > Cyanobacteriales > Microcystaceae > JBGTGT01. Next base: position 9,628 of record JBFRWQ010000380.1, read on the forward strand.
AGATGTTCCTTGAGACGAAACTTGTCCCCCCAACCAATCAGTAATTTCAGTCATACAGACAGTTTGACTGGATAAAAGCGCTTCATAGGCAGCCGCTACCCCTGCAAAGCCCCCTCCAACGATTAAAATATCGCATTCTACACTTTTATCGATTTCTGGGCTTGTTTTGGCTAATAATAGTCTGATTTGAGGAACTTCCAGCAATAAAAAAGCAAGAATAACTTGGGTCAGACGAGATCCCCAGTTAACTAGACGACGTTTGATAGTGGCTGTTGGTTTCCTCATAATCACAAGGGGCGAGAAAAAAATAAAAATGAAGGGCTGATCTAGAATATCAAACAAGTAAACGACCTACGCCATACCGTTAGGTTTGCGTAGGCTTTCAGTAGCCCTAGAATCAATTGGACAAGCCAATAATTCTGAACCTCTAGGCGTGTTTACAGAACGCCCCACTATAGCTATCATCAGGCTACCGTTAGCATCCGCATCTCCAATCCATCCGCAAGCTTTATTACTGCACTTAAAAGACTTGTTGCTTCTGAGTCCAATATGCAGACAACAATGGCACGTTTGACTGGTATATGCAGGGTTAATTGCTATCACCTTAACCCCTTCTTTAA
>JBFRWQ010000381.1:0-5351 GCA_051439665.1 Microcystaceae cyanobacterium
CCTTGACCATAATCCCCTTACTTTGAGAATTGTTTTGCATTAAGGAATTCATTTCTCCAACATTATGTAAAGAGAGTCTCATAACCCCAGGTTCAGAAAAAAGAGCTTCTTGAATAACTTGGGCATTAGAGAACTGAGCAAGATTTTCCTCTAGCACTTGAGCAAATTTTGGATCGGGTTCAAACGCTAGGACTTGAGAAGAAGAAGAAGCCAGCAAGCTATAATAACCAATATTAGCACCCACATCAATAAAGCTTTTGGTTTTATCTAAAAACTTAAGTAATAATTCTTCACTGCCCCAATCTACATTACTTTTCGTTACAAAAACTTCTGTGCCACATTTGCTAAACCAAGGCACGGTCATTTTAACGTGATTGGCAAGTGTGATGGTCTGATTAAGTTTTAAGGCTTTATAGAATTGTCTTAAAAGATAGCGATTGGTTAGGGGCAACAGACCCAAATCTGGATTATAACGATGAAAACTAATAATCTGGTTCATTTTATTCATGAAATTAGTGTATAGCATAAGTTCCCCGATGGTAATTTTGTTAAATTAGGACTTTCAAAGATAAACTCCACTGTATGCTAACTACTATTTATCTTTTACCCACTCATTTTTTATAATCATTTCCAATTTAAAGAAAATTATCAAAAATTATCATTTTAAATTTAAAGAAAATTTCCGATCACGAGAAAAATAATCCCTTAGAATATGTATATAGTAGTCTTAAGTAAATGTACTAAGGAAAGAATGCTCATGACTAAGGGTAAATTTGATAATGCGGCTACCCTCTCCCCACGAGAGTTACAAATCGTCGAATTAGTGGCTCGTGGGATGACCAATCAAGAAATCTCCCAACAATTGGAAATCAGTAAGCGGACGGTGGATAATCATATCAGCAATATCCTGACTAAAACGAAAACTGACAATCGGGTGGAATTAGTAAGATGGGCATTACATTGGGGCAAAGTTTGTCTCGATGATGTCAACTGTTGTACCTTACCTGCACCAAGCTCAGAAAATCAAGTAATAGGTTAAAGTTAGTGGGGAACACTCAGGTTAAGATAGACATGATCCTTCTGACCAAAAAAAGGGTTTCAATCTTCCTCTCGTAAGAGGATAAAACTAATAATATTCACGCATTCTCAAGCTAACGACTTTCATGTGGTAGTAACTGGTCACTGGTCACTGGTTACTGGTCACTGAAATGATAAATGCCTCAGAAACCCAATATTAACCCCCAAATTGCAGCTTAACCAACAACATGACTAAAATCCAAGAAATTGCTAATACTGCTCAAGAGAAAGCAAAAACCCTCGGCATCAGTAAATTTGACCTCTATGGCTCATCAGTTGATGAAACCAGTGTGGAAGTCTCTTTTGGTGAACCGAAACAAGTAGAAGCCTCCCAGCGTTCTAGTATCATTGTTCGAGTTTGGAACGAGCAACAAACAATGGGAGTTACAACCACTACTGATTTAGATGATCAAGGGATTGAATTAGCTCTTAAAACAGCGCAAGAAGCCAGTTTATTTGGTGTTAAAGAAAATATACCTGATTTTAGCCCTGAAGCAACCCTTAAAACCGCAAATGTTCCCGTTAACGCCTCCACATCTGTTGCGGCGGCTGAATTATTAGGCAAACTAACGGAAGCTGAAAAAACCCTCTTAGAGGCTCATCCTGCTATTGTCGGTGTTCCCTATAATGGCTTAGGACAGCAAACCATCGAGCATTTTTATCTAAATAGTGAGGGAGCAATGCGTCAAGAAGAGCGCTCCTACACCTCTATTTATCTTTATAGTAAGACAGAACAAGAAGGCAAAAAGCCCCGTAGTGCAGGGGCAATGAAAATCAGTCATTCTTTAGGGGAATTAGATATTGAGGGCTGCTTAAAAGAAGTCACTGAAAAAACCCTGAGTCATTTAGACTACCAACCGATTAAAACGGGTAAATATCGAGTTGTTTTCTCTCCTAAAGCGTTTTTAAGTTTAATTCGGGCATTTTCTAATCTATTTAATGCTCAAAGTATCCTTGATAAACAAAGTCTTTCTACCCCTGAGTCTTTGGGACAACCCCTTGCTTCTCCTCTTCTCTGTCTTTGTGATGATGCCCTACACCCTGATAATATTGCCATTGATACCTTTGATGGGGAAGGAACACCCACTCGTCGAGTGGAGTTAATTCGTAATGGCGTTTTAACAGGATTGTTACACAGTGCAGGAACAGCGAAACGCATGGGAATGCAGCCAACTGGTAACGGAAATATTGGGGCAAAAGTTAGTGTTAGTTCTCACTTTTATCATGTTTTTGCTGGTGAAGAGGCAAAAGAGACCTATTCGTTGGCAGATGCAGAGAATGTCATTTTTATTGACCAATTACAAGCGCTTCATGCAGGGGTGAATAGCTTACAAGGATCTTTCTCCCTTCCCTTTGATGGTTGGTTAGTCAATAAAGGTGACTATCAAAGTATTGATGCGGCAACCGTGGCGGGAGATATTCGAGAGGTACTCAATTCAATTATCTATCTGGAAAAAGAAGCAGAAGTAACCCCTGGGGGGATTTGTCCTCATGTGTGGATTGATAATTTATCCGTTACGGGAGAATAAGGTAGGTTGTAGAGACGTTTGAGTATGCGTCTCTACATTGGTCAATTAACCTAAAGCTTTCTCAATGGCAGCTTGTAAGTCAGGATCATCAGGAGGGGTGGTGGGTTCAAAACGAGCAACCACTTCTCCGCTACGATCTACTACAAATTTACCAAAATTCCAGCCAATATCTTCCCCATCTTTGACTAAAAACTGATAAAGGGGACTACGGTTAGCACCGTTGACATCTTGCTTTTCGAGAAGGGTAAATTCAACGTTGTACTTGCTGCTAGTAAATGTTTTAATTTCTTCGGGACTGCCAGGCTCTTGTGCGCCAAACTGATTACAGGGAACACCGATCACTTTGAGGCCACGATCGCCATATTTTTTATCTAGTTCAACTAAACCAGAGTATTGAGGCGTTAAGCCACACTTACTAGCTACGTTGATAAAGAGCAGGACTTTATTATCTAATTCGGTAGGAGCAAGGGGCGCTCCATCAAGGCTGGTAAGATTAACGGGTAAAGACATAATAATTGGTAGTAATCAAATAACAATATCTTACATTAAGATAGAAAAAAACCCTAACGATCATTAATCTAGGATCATAATGACCATAACAGAACCGATTAAAGTGATTGGTGGTGGACTTGCAGGAACAGAAGCTGCGTGGCAAGTTGCTCAAGCAGGTATTCCCGTTATTCTATACGAAATGCGTCCAATCTGCCCCAGTCCTGCCCATCACTCCTCAGAATTAGCAGAATTAGTCTGTAGTAACTCCTTTGGCGCTAAAGAAAGCGATCGCGCATCGGGCTTACTCCACGAAGAATTACGGCGCTTAGGATCAATTATTATTAACAAAGCCGATCATCATTCTGTGCCAGCAGGTGGGGCTTTAGCCGTAGATCGGGGTATTTTTAGCAAGGAATTAACAGAAACCCTATCTAATCATCCCTTAATTACCTTAGAAAGAGCAGAAATATCAGAAATACCCCTAGAGGGTGTGACTATTCTCTGCACTGGCCCCCTAACCAGTCGCCGTTTAGCCGATGACTTACAACGGTTGACAGGGATGGATTATATGAGCTTTTTTGACGCTGCCAGCCCTATTATTGTCGGAGAATCGATTAATCGTGATATTGCTTTTCTAGCCTCCCGTTATGACAAAGGAGAAGCTGCTTATCTCAACTGTCCAATGGACAAAGAACAATACCTCCAATTCTATCAAACCCTATATGAAGCAGAACAAGCGCCCTTAAAAGAGTTTGAACGAGAAACCGCCAAATTCTTTGAAGGATGCTTACCCATTGAGGAATTAGCCCAACGAGGGGAAGATACTATGCGTTATGGTCCTCTGAAACCCGTTGGACTCTCCGATCCCCGTCTTGAAGGTCATCGTCCCTACGCTGTAGTGCAGTTACGCCAAGAAGACAAGCGAGGTGAGTTATGGAATATGGTCGGTTTTCAAACTAATTTAAAATGGGGAGAACAAAAACGAGTTTTTCGTCTCATTCCTGCCCTTGAAAGCGCTGAATTTGTGAGAATGGGGGTGATGCACCGCAATACCTTTATCAATTCCCCTCAGTTATTAAATCCAACCCTACAGTTTAAAACCCATCCTACCTTATTAGCAGCAGGGCAATTAATTGGCACAGAAGGTTATACCGCAGCCACAGCAGGAGGATGGTTAGCGGGAACAAACGCTGCTCGTTTAAGATTAGGATTAGAGCCTTTAAGCTTACCTGAAAGTACCATGATGGGGTCATTATTTTCCTTTATTAGTTCTGCGTCCCCCAAACATTTTCAACCTATGCCACCTAACTTTGGCATTATTCCCCCCTTAGAGAAAAAAGTCCGTAATAAACGAGAACGATATGGTAAATATAGAGATCGCTCATTAGAAGAGTTAACTCTTTGGCAACAACAATTAGCCCAACCTTGCTTAGTCAATTAAGGAGAAAAATTCAGATGAAAGATACCTTTTTACGATGGTTAGATCGATTATTAATTGCCGATGTGTTTCTGGTATTTATCGGTTTCTTTTGGTTTGCGATCGCTGTCGTTGGTCATTCCCTAGACTTACCATTAGGCTTGGATATTTGGTATAAATTATGGATTCCTGTCTTTAATCCAGCTATTGGTATTTTATTTTTAGGTGCGTTCTTAAGTTGGGGAGTTAAAAAAATTTCTCAGCGCTTTACCTCAGACGAAAGTTAATTGAATAGTTTAATAATATGGTCACACAACTCAATCCCATTATCCAACCAGACATCATTTATCCTGAAAGCGATGGCAAACCAATGTCCGATAACACTTTACAATTTCGTTGGATTACTACCATTAAAACTAACTTAGACTGGTTATTTGCACAGGATGAAAATGTCTTTATCGCAGGAGATTTACTCTGGTATCCTACGGAAGGAAATAATAAGATCAGACAAGCGCCCGATGTAATGGTTGTCTTTGGCAGACCGAAAGGGGAAAGGGGATCTTATCAACAATGGAAAGAGGAAAACATTGCCCCTCAAGTAGTTTTTGAAATACTCTCTCCTGGTAATACCAACCTAGAAATGAGTCGTAAAATGGCATTTTATGAAGATTATGGCGTAGAAGAATATTATATCTATGACCCTCAGAAAAATAATCTTGATGGTTTTATAGAAGAAAAAAATAGCTTAAAAGCGATTGATCAAATGAACGGTTGGGTTAGTCCCCGTTTAGGGATTCGCTTTGAAATAGCAGACCCTGAATTAAAACTCTATCATC
>JBFRWQ010000382.1:0-10793 GCA_051439665.1 Microcystaceae cyanobacterium
GGGCAGATCCTCAATTTTTTACCATTGATCCCTCTAATGGCACAATTATTAATAATCTACCTGGTTTGCCCCTTGTAGATATTGAAGGATTAGCTTATGGCAATAACTTAGTATATGCTTTAGAAAAGAGAGACAATGCACGGCTGTTTAGTTTTGATGGTACTTCTTGGTCAACAATTGGAACAACAGGGGTCAATTTTGCCAACGCTGGTCTAGCTTATGATTCCGACTTGGATCTTCTTTATGCAAAGGGAAGTCAAAATACTGCGCTTTATTCGATTGACGTAATGACTGGAGTAGCTACTAACATTGGTGATACTGGTCTCAGTGAAGGTGGGGGATTAGCTTTTGTTGCTAGTGAACCCACTCCTCCCCCAACTCCTTCTGTTCCTGAACCATCTGCCATGCTTGGTTTAATGATTCTTGGTGGATTTGGATTCGTTTCTGGTCTGAAAAAAGATGGCTAAGAAATGCTGAAAAAGTATAAAAATCAATAGGGTGGAGTTAAGACAAATCTAGTCATTACTCCACCTTATCAAATATAAAGTTGATCAAGCTCTAATCACATTGACTATCTCGACCCATTTCTGTTACACCTAAAATAGTACGAATCATCAAGCAGCGCTTCGGACTATAATTTCCCTTAGTTAAGGACAAAGTAATTTTTTCTCCTGAACGAATGGGACTGAGATCGTGAAGTGAGCCATCGTGATTGAACACAATTCGATTCCCTTCAACTAGATCTAAGGTAATTAGATCGGCTTGTTCCGTTAAATTTTGCCAAGGTGGAGATGGGGCATTATTAACATATAAAGAATACTGAGGCCGTCCTTTATTCATTTGAAAGTCAATAAGATAGGACTGATTATTTTTCTTAGCTAAATGTTGAGCTTTACGCATAATCATACTTAGGTCTGTCGTCATTTGATTTAACTGCTGTCGTTGTAAAAAGGCGATCCAACTAGGAGCAGCAATGACAGCTAGGACACCGATAATGATACTGACAATTAAGATTTCTACTAGGGTAAAGCCTTGGCTTTTAGGATTTTGCATGGGGAGTTTAGACATTTTTAATAAGAGAGAGAAGAATGGTTTTCAGTTGACAAGAGGGGGGGATTTTATTCAGGAACAGTGGCATCAATTACACTGCGACTAATAACCCCTTTTTGCATGATCTCTAGAGGGCGATCTCTATAAATGCCATCTTTGCCATTAGCATTGCCTCGTAAAAATAGCCATGTGTCTTGATTGAAAGAAGATTGAGTGTCATTATTGGTATTTCTAACGCAAGCAAAGAAACTGTTATTATCATCACTATCATTATCAGACTCATTGTAAGGAGTGCGAATATAATCAGAACCACAATTAAACACTTGTTCAGTTAGAGTGTCGGGAGTTGCCACATAATCAACTAATACGTTTATGTTAGTATTATCACTTGGTCTTGTACCATTTTGTAAATCTGTTCCTCCACTACTATGAGGCCAACGCTTAAAAGTACTTTCCCTCATAGGATCAACATAACCCACATTACGAGTCAAATTACTTAAATTACTATATTTTTGTAGAACATAACGAACAATACGAGATTCTCCACTCCATTCCTCGTTTTCATTGTTCCAGTCATGTAGATAAACCACTAAACTATAAGTACGACGCTCAACTTTCACGTTTTTACACTCATTCTCTTTATCATCATCCTCGCTAAAAGATGTACTACAGTTGGGGAGACTCTCTCCAGGTAGATAAGGGAGGGGTTCAACCTTCCAAAAAGCAAGAATAATTTGGGTATTTTCACCAAAGTCAGGTAAAAAATGAGATAACCCTTTCATTCCATTGGGTCTTGACTGTAATTCATTTCCATTATACACATAAACCGCTTCTCGTAAATCACGGGTCATATAGTCAAGGGTTTGCTGCATATCTTTCTGAACGGTGCTAATCGCCTGTTCTCGTTGGTTACTATTCATCAAATCAGTCATGACGAACATTAAGCTACTAATGACCACACTAGAAGCAGAAACAGCAACTAATAGTTCAGTGAGAGTTAATCCCTTAGTTGATCGTTTCTTTGGTTGAGAGAATAACGTTAGAATTTTTAATAGCATGATGAGGATTTCCCAAGAGTGTTAATTACTGGTTACTTTCTAAATATTCTCGATATTTTTGCAGAGAAAGCTTTAAGTCACTGCGACTCATTTCCGTATAGACAATGGCAATAGGACGAGTTTGGTGTTGACCAATTCCACTATTAAAATTAACAGTAGCGAGGTTGGTTTCTAGCGCTCCTAAATTATCTTTGGCAACCCCAGAATAGACCCGCACACCGACCCGAAAAACAGCTAATTGATCTTGACCTGCTCCTTGGTCAAAACGAATGCCGTTATCTCTAAAAAGTTGAATTAAATAATCAGGTTGCTCATCCCCATCAATGTCTAACTCTAGCGCTTGTTTGGGATCTGTTATATCTTGACGGGTTTTTACCGTACTGATCGGAGGACTATAGGTATTAAATGTTTCCCCGTCGGGAATGGGAGGCGGAATTTTGCCCCGTTCGTCATTTTTTAAGACTCCTTGGGTGACTAAAACTTGCAAACGATCAATTTCACCTTGAGCTAATTGAACGGCTCTTCCAGCACGGTCATTTTGAATTCTTAAACTGGCAGCTAATAATAAAACAGGGGCAGTAGCAGCTAAAATAATGCTGGTAACTAGCATGGTCATTAAAACCTCGGTCATGGTTAGACCTTGATTAGGGGAGTGGAGTCGAATAGGTGTTTTCATGAGAAGTGGAGGGGGAAGAGAGGGGAGAGGGGGGAGTGTGGGAAGAGAGGGGAGAGAGGGGAGAGGGGAAGTAGCAGTAAGCCTTAAAAGATGTCCAAACACCTAATTTTTTACTGCTATAATTGTTCACTGTTTAAGAGCAGTCAGTTGCTTTAGGATCAATGGGTTGACCATTAACTTTGGCGCAACGAAGTTGACGAACATAAGGATCATCGGCCGGGGTATTTTGATAAAATTCGTTTCTTGGGCTGCCAATATTGATAAATCGGGAAGCAACAGGACCGGCGGGGCTATATTGCAGAGCAACATCATATCCCCAACGACGGTTAGGAGGACTGTAATACTCAATGGATTCTGATCTATTGGCAGGAGTTTGACCAGGTTCCCATGCTTCCTGTTCAAAAGGTCCGGTGGCGTAGGTACTAAAGTTAAGCTGAATTAAAGCGCCTGAAATATGAAGATTCTTACCACTCCAAGTTTGAATAAAGCGAGGAAAGTTATGCAAACCGCCAAAAGATTGACCGACTCGTGAAGGGGTGATCCCACTGACGAAAATGGTATTTACACGAGTTTCGCCTGCTTTATTTAAGGTTTTATCTTCGCTGAGGGTGTGATAATATTTCGATGGTATCACCATCTCTGAACCATCATCATTGTTAATCATATAAGTCTTGGCATTTCGATCTATCAGAATGGGTGAATTATTATCATCTTGATTTTCTCGCTTATAAATCGGTGCCCACCCACTACTTTCATTGCTCGTGTACTCTCTCAATAGGATATTACCATTCACTTTTTTGTTTTTGTCTTTTTTAAATTGACTTTGATCAATTAACACACTGTTGCGGTAAGAGGAATAAGAGAGACCTCCTGAGTTACAGCCACTATTGTTATCATTATCTTGCCAACCGTCCTCAACCGTGCCATCACAAAAATCATCAGACAAAATAGTTAAGGAATCTCCTAAAATTTCGGTGGGTCGCCAGCGATCTTTGGCTGCATTGGCAAAGTCAGTATTGAGGGTTTTGCGGCTATAAAAGTTACTCCAATTATTGTTCAGATTACTGGTAAATTCTTCTTCTCGATTGCCATTACTGTCAACATGGTGATTCAAATCGCCAAAGATAAAAACAGGATTATCACTAATAAAGGAAAGACCCGCAATGGTGTTAGCTCGGCTTAAATCTTTGCCATTTTTCAAGCGAAAACCGTAGGGACGACGATCTGGGTCGGGATAATAATCGATCGCTTTGGGGCTAACCCCTGTAATTTCGTTATTAGGGGGATCTTGGGGGATATTTGCATCCATACGGCAGGCTGCGGTCAACATTTTCGTTTCGGTGTTGCAATCTGTCCATGTTTTCCCAGTTGGACGGGCGATCATGTCTTCTCGTAGTGCATCCTCACGGAAAGCATAAACAATTCCACTGACAGGTAACCAAGTATCTCCACTGATTGTGTTATTTCGCAGCAAGTTGAGGTCAATATCTAAGGTTCGGATTTGCATGAGTTGTCGTCCCTCATAGAAGGCTTTATCTTGTAGGGCAAGGTAAACGGTTGTGCCATTATCTTTGATTTTGTTGCCTGTTTTAGTATTGGTGGTACTGCTGGGCAGTTTCCAATCGGTTCGGGCTAAGGGTTGTAGGGCGATCGCTCCAATACCATTGTCTGCTGTGTTTTTGATGATCTTATAGGTGACACCAGTATTCATTCCCTGATTCGTTACTGGATCATAAATCTCTGTATCCGCAATATAGGGTTCGCTACTGGGTTGATCATCTTGGCTGATTGAATTTCCTTTCCCGATTTGATCATGTTGATAGTTGGGGAAAAGATAGTATAAAGAAGGATATTTCGGTGTTGTGGCTTCTGAACAAAAGGCAACGGCTAATCCCACTTTTGCCTGATCAGATAGTCCTGTAAAGGTTTCGGGATCGCAAACTGAGCGCAATGGGGTATTATCAGGGATGATCGTTGGCTCAATGGCCCCATTACTTTCATTCCAGGTTGAGGTTGCAATGGCTTTTGGTAACTGGCTGGTGGCAAATCCTAATGTGCGATCACGTTCGACTTGTAGTGTCTGAGCGACGATTTTGGCACGTTTTACCAGTTCGTCTTTATTTCCTCCCAAAGTACTCATTGCTGATAAGGCTTCTATATATTGCGCTGGGGTAAATTGACCATAGAAGTCTGCTGCACCTGAACTACGATTATATCCATTAGGGAGAGCGACAGCAGAGTTAATCAGGGTATTGACTTCCCCATTACTATTGTTGCCATCTACTAATGTCCAAAGATGTTCTCCTAGTGCGTTTAAGCCCTTTGCGCTGGTATCGTTTGCTATGACTTGATAGGCTTGTTGTAAGTGATCAAGGTTATAGGCTAACATTCCAACTGAGGCGGCGGCGGTTTGGATGGTGGTGCGATCAGCTAAACTGAGGCTGTCATAAGGAATACCATATCGTATCCAAAGCATGGCACGGCGCAAGTTAGAGAAGTTGCCCCACATAGTTAAGTTGGGATAGGGATGGGTTGGTTTCCCTAGTGTTTTCTCTTGAACAGGTGGAAATGCCCCACTATAGTCTCCTGTAAAGTTGGCCAGGTTATCAAGGGCAATTCTCAAAGGTTGACCTGTGGCTATTAGCGCTTTAAAGTCTTCTTCTGTACTAGCGTTGCCAGGGGGGTTGAATTCCCAACCATTGGTGCCAATTCCTTCTAAGAAATTGATATTAAGCTTATTCGTCTCTGCTAATGTCTCAAAGTTAGTACTATTCTCTTTAAGCTTCTGTGTGCCGTTATGAACAGTGGTTGCAAGGGTGGCAATGGGAAAATCCTGATCATGACTGGCATGATAGACTAGGGTGGACTGTACGGCAGCTAAATTATCTCTTAAGGTGCGACGTTGCCGATCTAAGTGTTTAACAGTCTCATTAGGGGGATAAAGGGGATCATCATTGGATAACCAACCGTAGCTATTACCTAATTCTAAGCGCTGTCCCACAATGAGTCGTAAGCCATTGACTCTGGCACGTCGTTCCCAATAACCATCTAGTCCAACTTGCTCAGGAAAGGCGGTGGGAGGATCATCTAGGGTAAGCTGTTCGAGATACAGGGTAATGGGTTGGCCGTAGTCACTGGCGGCGGGAACCTTAATGCGACTGGTGTAGGTGGGTTTGGGTCCCCAACGGTTGTCGGCACGGTAGGTGTCATCAACATAAGGCTTACGAACGACTTTGTTAATCATCCGTCGGGCAAGATTTGAAGTATTCCAGTCACTATCCCGAATGGAGACGTTAGTGGGATCTGCTTCATAACGGGATTGTGATTTATCTTCGGTAAATAAGGGAATGGGATTGAGGGCATAATCGTAGGCTGGTTTACTTGTACTAACTTGTAGCACGTCTTTGACGGAATCTGTGTCCTTTTTCAGTTTTTGGTTACCACTAGGAGCTTCTCCAGCGCCAGGGAAAATATCAACTGAGGAGGTTCCCGAATAATTACTTTTAGCAGGTGCGCCGTTAATGGCCTGTCCTTGGAAGGTAATATTACCATTGGCATCCTCTAGTTGGGTCATGGTAATTTCAGAAGCATCTTCGGTATAAAGACAGGAGAAGGGAGAACTGATGAGATGAGCATGAAATTTATCTTTATTTGAGTTTTGTCCCCAAATCATATTACCTTCGGTGTGCATTGCCCCATTCATGTTAAAGTCAGGCCCAGGAAAGATTTCTAGGTCGTAACGAAACCAAACTCCCCATTTATTTCCTCGATCCAATTGTCGATCTTGCTGGAACTCTAAACTAGAAACCGTCCGTTCCCCCGTGTTTTTACTACTAACGACAGCATTTACTTGAAAATTCTTACGCACAGAAGCTGTATTAATGGGATACCAGCCCCCTTCTACTTGCAGATCAGGTAAGTTACAGTTACTGAGGCTATCAGCATTTTGAATGGTGAGGGGACCTGTGCGAGTGACAAGATTGCTGGCTTTGACGGTGGGAGAGTCATCGAGGGTAACGTTGTTTTGAGCAGTATTCATTAAGATGGAATAGGCGACGGTTTCTGTCTTGCCATCTCCATCAATATCGGTATCAAAAGCCCAAGCATTATCTACGATCTCGTCTCCGTTAATATCAATACGAGTTTCTCCTGGCAAGCTATAAATATCGACGTATTTTCCTGCTTCTTCGTAAGCGCTTACCACTTCACTGTCTTCTTCATTGAGCATCAAAGATTTTAGAGTACTTTCGTTAGGAATCCCATTAGGAAAGCGATAATCCCGCTTAAAGAGAAATTCAATCTTAGATTTTGCTCTTTCTATGGCAGGAGTGGCTAAATTGTAGGTCATTTGCGCCTGTCGTACCCCAATGGCTTGTTCAGTATGTTGGCTGGTGCGTAAGAGTAAAGCGCTAACCACTAAACTCATCACTAATAACAACATTGTTACAGTGGGCAAAACAAAGCCTTTAGCTAACCAACGGGTTTTGTTGGGGATAATAAACCTAATTTTTGCGGATTTTGAAGGCTGAGAATATTTCCCTCTCGCTCTTCTGGAAGAGGATGGCTGCCAAAAGAAACTTAAAAAATTATTAATAATATTTAAGCGCCTTCTCTGAGACTGTTTTTTAGTTTTTTTTAAGAACTTTTTAGGCATAAATAGGGAATTGATTCCCTTAACAAAAGTCAAAATAATAAATCGGAATGATTTTTGGAGGCGACTCACAAATCTTCTCAGCTTGGCAGTTTTTAACATAATGTTCTGTCCTTTTTGGGAGATGCAAGAGAGTTTAGGGGAGGGACATCAGTATTTTCACGGTTAATTTGTTACATTTATTTATAAGGTTTATTGATAATTAGGCAAAAAATAATTCTTACTTTACATACATTTTTAGCAGATCAAATAGCATCTCACCAGTGATTAATTTGGCCATAAAATGGTGATTTTGATCACAGCGTAAGGGTGAATAAATGTTGTTATTATTAAAAATAATATAAAAAGATTATTGGCATTTCTATCTTAAGTAATAGTGGAAAACCTAGAAATCTTTAAACAGTATCGAGTCAATCTTGCCAAAACATTCATTCCTAATCTTCGAGTCATTTAAGTTAGATCATTGACGATTGAATTAGCTGAAATCCATTTATCCCCCAAAAATCCCTAAGCTTATGGTTGCTAATACTTATATCTCCCTAAAAACCGCTATCCTGGCGTATAATAACGGAAACTACCCAACAGCGATCGCAGCGCTAGAAAGTCTCTACCAAAATAGCGACAATGAATTAATCCGCATACAGGCAACCAAAAAACTGACGGAAGCCTATGCCAAAGTGGGTAAAATCACGGAAGCGATCGCCCTTTGCCAGGACTTATTAGTTCACCCCATGTATCAACCTTGGGCGAAAAAATCCATAGAAAAACTACAAAATAATCGTCTATTACGGAATAAAAAAGCAGAAAAGTCTGATTTTTTTGAGAAAGCTCGCCAAACACTCTCAAAAATTGCCACTCTCTCCCATCATCAGTGGCGTAATGCAGGTCGTTCGCCAGTGATTAAACGCCTCAAACGGCCTTCTCCTTCCCGTCTGGGTTGGGTACTTTTAGCTACCCTAATTACCCTTATCTGGTCAATTTCACTGATGACTCAGGGAATACTAGGATTATCAAATGGCTTAATCACTCAAGTCACCCGTTTATTCCCTTTTGTTCCCTATGTTTATTTATCACCGATTCCCTTAAATTTGATCCTAGTCGCCTTACTAATTTTCATTTTTATTGCGCCCTCTCTCCTAGATACCCTACTAAAACAATCTTATGGCTTGCAAAATCTCTCCCTTGAACAATTAAAAGTATATAGCCCAGAGACAAGAGAAATATTAACTAAATTTGGCAAAAAGAAAGGTATTAAGAGCTTTAAACTGGGTATTTTAGCCTTAGATGCCCCTCTGATTTTAAGTTACGGTCATTTTCCCAGTAATGCCAGAATTATAGTTAGCGAAGGACTGTTAAAACAACTGAGAAACGATGAAATTGCCACCCTCTACGCCACCCAACTAGGACAGATCAGTCAGTGGGATTTTCCTTGGATATCGGGGATGATGGGGCTTTTACAGATTCCCTACAGTCTATATTGGCAATTGATTAGGATGGGGAAAAACATACTCCCTGAGCAATTAACCTTTGTCTCCGTTGGTTTAGCAGGAATCTGTTACGGAATCTATCGCATCATGCGGATTCCCATTCTATGGTTATCCCGTCAACGAATTTATTATAGCGATCACTTTGCCATTCAGATGACTGGTAATCCCAATGGATTAAGTCGTGGGTTGGTTAAAATTGCTAGAGGAATGGCCGTGACTATCCAAAAGCAAAAATGCACCCCTTGGTTATTCGATGGGTTAGATAGTTTGCTTCCTGTTGAACCCAGACAGATTTTAAGTATGGCAAGTCTGCCACCCGACGCAGAATTAGAACCCATTTTAAGATGGGATTTTGAAAATACCTTTCGTTATTGGTTAATTTTAACAAATTCTCATCCCTTATTAGGTGAAAGACTATATTTACTAGCGCTTCATGCCCAATTTTATAAGTTACCCTCAGAGTTTGACCTGAACAATTATCATCCCTCCCTGAAACATAAAGGAGAATTTTTCTGGAAGCTAATTAACTGTTATCAAGCGCTACCCTTATGGCAAAGTAGCATGATCTTAGCGATTGGGGGAGGAATTGTGCTGAGATGTCTTTTTTGGCTGATTGGACGCTTAAGCCAACAAATGAATATTTATGCCCTCACTTGGCTCCATAATGCCCATTCTTTTCTCAATATTTGGATGATGTGGGTCATTATTATGGCCAGTGTAACTTTAATTCTTCTCTTTAGCCGTCGTTTTCCTAATCTATTTGCTTGTGCAGTTCTCTTACGGTCAATCCTTTGGTTAGGAGAACAGTCAATCCCCCATTATCTTAACTGGTTAAACAGTATCGATCCCTTTTTTAATGCGTGGGTAGCGATCGCTTTAAGTATGAGCTTAATTATCCGCATGAACTGTTATTTCCCTCAGCTTAAATCCTCAATGCTTCAGGAAAATCCATCCCTCCCTGAATTACTAGCCGATGTTAAAGCCGTACCCTCTGATAGTGTGGGGGTTTGTTTAACTGGAACATTGTTAGGCCGTCGAGGAATGGGAAATTGGTTAGGTCAAGATCTACTCCTACAGACCCATTCTGGTTTAGTTCAACTGCGTTACACCCCTTGGGCAGGATTTCTCAGTTTGATCTTCCCCTGGGTCGAACATCCCTGTCAGTGGGTGAATCAGACCGTAACTGTTAGAGGATGGTGGCGACGGGGAAGTTCACCTTGGATTGATGTGGAACAGCTAGATAAAGAGTATAGTTTTCCTCTTAAAGGTCATTATCCTGTGTGGTTGACCTTAATTGCGATCGCATCTGCCCTCTGGGGAACTTATCTGATCCTTAACTTATAGTAAAACAAGCTTCTAGCTTGTGACCTATACCTAAAATAACGAGCGAGAGATAGCCACGTCCTTTGAAGGCTTTAGTCGAGCGGTGGAGGGATTTATCCGGAGGTTATATGCTATGATAGGAACGCCTTCCACGGTGAAAAACCCGTACGGTTCAAGTCAAAAAGTAACGGCACAGGTGGATTTATATCTATCCCGCGTCCGATCAGGGATTATTGACAGTCCCTAAACGATTTTATTTGACTCATTTGTCTGAATCAGATCATAAACTAAACAAGCGCAGACGTGTCTTCAGACCGTCGGAGCTTAACGTTTGGAATCCACGTGTTTTTAAACCGTGGAGATGTCAAGACTAATCAAATCAAAGAGTTTAATTGAATAAGTTTGAGATATCAAAGGTGTGAGTATCCTGCTCACTAAACCTATAACTATGATATGATGTTAAAGAATAATCTATGAACGTGTATCGTTAAATTCTATGGTTGAAAGTGGCAAAGTTACTCCTCGTTATGAAGTGACTGTTATTGCTC
>JBFRWQ010000383.1:0-3870 GCA_051439665.1 Microcystaceae cyanobacterium
CAACGGGTGGCGGTGTTTAAATTCGATAAATTGACAGAGAAGGAACGGTTTATTTTTGGTTGGAAAGCAACAGTTGAAGTATGGGGTATTAAATATCGTTTAACCCCTAAAGATTGCGAAGGAATCCCCCCCATTCCCCCTGAATTTACCGATAAATATCTGGTGGATAATGACAATTTATCAATGGACACAGAAATTATTCAAAGGGCTGCCCAAGAAGCGATCGGACGAGAAACGAATTATTTGCGTAAAATGTATAGTATCCGCAACTATGTCTATGATCGGCTCTCTTATGGCATTAAACCCCACATAGATACCCCTGATATTGCCCTCAGACGAGGGGTAGGCTCTTGTGGTGAATATGTTGGGGTATTATTGGCTTTATCACGCCTTAATGGGATTCCTTGTCGCACAGTGGGGCGCTATAAATGTCCTCCTAAGCCCCTAATGCGCAATGTTCCCCTTGAACCTGATTATAATCATGTTTGGATGGAATTTTATGTGCCAGGGTATGGTTGGTTACCGATGGAATCTAACCCAGATGATTTAATGGATGGTGGTCCCTATCCGACTCGCTTTTTTATGGGGTTAGCTTGGTATCACGCAGAAATGGCTAAAGATACACCATTTGAGCGTATTTATAGTAATGGTGAAATGGTTAATAAACAGGTTGTTTCAATTGGGGATTTAGCGATTAATCATGTCCATTTTACTGTTTTAGAAGAGTTAGAACCGACTGAGGAAATATCACAGTAAATCAGATGTTTCTGAAGTGATAAGCATGATATAATACTCAGTTCCCTATGGTTATCTGAAGATAACTAATTCAGCAATTATAGTTCATTTTAATGAACGTTCCTTGTTAGCCTTGAAATTCATTTCAAGGGGGGTTTGGTAACTCAGCCATTAATTTCATCCACTTTGATGATTGACTGTTTTACTATTAATACTGCCTTGCCATAACATTGATAAGGCTCATCAATTAATTTCATCCATGTTGATGATTGACTGTTTTACTATTAATACTGCCTTGCCATAACATTGATAAGGCTCATCAATTAATTTCATCCACTTTGATGATTTACTATTCTGCCATTAATACCGCCTTGCAATAAATTGACAAGGCTAATAAGTAGCGTTCAATAAATTGAACTAGCATAAGCTAGGAAATTGGTATTTAAGTGATCTTTAGAACAAATAAATAAAGCAGATCTTACCTAAATTAGCTGTGCTAGTCTGCTAGTGGACTAACACAGCTAAAATAATGGATTATTGATTTGATGGGCCAAGCCCATCCTACTAAGCGAAGAGTCTATCTAGGATTTTCTGGACAATTTCCATCCCAGATAGCGCTTGCCAACCAAATAGCCCAACGAGAGCAATGTTTAAGGTTATATGAGTATAACGGGCAAGTTCATTGCCTTTTTGCATTAATGGCGATAGGGAAGCAGATACTGCAATTAATCCTGTCATCGCTAAACCCACTAATAAATGGGGTCCAAAAAACAGTTTTCCATTGTTTATATAGGTAACTGCCATGCCACCAATTGAGCCCAATACCATAAAGGATAATAATAGTGAACCCATCTGATAATGACGGGTTTTAAAGTCTTTCCCGATTAATTCTTTTTTAGTATCTTTGTCGGCTGTGCGAGTCCGTCGCCATTGAATCCCTAAGTACATAGCATAGAGAGTCAACGCAAATAAGACCCACATCAGGATAGGATGGCCAAATTGTGACCATACTTTAATGTTGTCTGGAATTTCCATGATTATGATCACCTTTAGATGGTTCGTTACAAAACTTAATCTGATCCTATCATAAGTTTGCAATGCTTTTGAACTCTATCTATCTAAATGACCTAATAAAAAGATTAAATTATTACACAAACACTTAACTTATAATATAAAAAACTACCCTGTATAATGTTATACTATATATCATATAATTCTATTCTAGTCATTAGGAATTGCTGTATGTTTGATGCTCTCGCCGAACGCTTAGACGATGCGTGGAAAAAGTTACGGGGACAGGATAAAATCTCCCAGAGTAATATACAAGATGCTTTAAAAGAGGTTCGTCGGGCCCTACTCGAAGCAGATGTTAACCTACAAGTTGTTAAAGGCTTTATTGCTGAAGTAGAAAAAAAAGCTTTGGGGACAGAGGTGGTTGCAGGTGTTAACCCAGGGCAACAGTTTATTAAAGTCGTTTACGATGAATTAGTCAACGTGATGGGGGAAAGTAATGTTCCCCTCGCTGAAGCTGAAACTGCACCTACTGTGATCCTAATGGCAGGTTTACAGGGGACAGGTAAAACCACTGCAACGGCAAAATTAGCGCTTTATCTACAAAAACAAGAAAAAACGACCCTTTTAGTGGCTACAGATGTCTATCGACCGGCTGCGATTGATCAACTGAAAACATTAGGACAACAAATTAATGTCCCTGTCTTTGAATTAGGAAGCGAAGCAAATCCTGTTGATATTGCCCGTCAGGGGGTAGAAAAAGCCAAAGAACTCAACCTAGATACCGTCATCATTGATACCGCAGGTCGCTTGCAAATTGATGGCGATATGATGGCAGAATTGGCACAAATCAAGAAAACGGTTAAGCCCCACGATACCCTACTGGTTGTGGATGCGATGACAGGACAGGAAGCGGCCAATCTCACCAGTACCTTTAATGAAGAAATTGGGATTACTGGGGCCATTTTAACCAAACTGGATGGGGATACCCGTGGGGGGGCTGCCCTTTCCGTGCGTCAAATTTCGGGACAACCGATTAAATTTATTGGGGTTGGGGAAAAGGTCGAAGCATTACAGCCTTTTTATCCTGAGCGCATGGCTTCCCGTATCTTGAATATGGGTGATGTCCTAACCTTAGTGGAAAAAGCCCAAGAGGAAATGGATATCGCTGATGTTGAAAAGATGCAGCGTAAAATTATGGAGGCTAAGTTTGATTTTGACGACTTCGTCAAACAAATGAAACTCTTAAAGACAATGGGATCTTTGGGAGGGGTGATGAAATTAATCCCTGGTATGGGTAAAATGAGTGGTTCAGACCTCGAAAAAGGGGAAACAGAGTTAAAACGCACCGAAGCGATGATTAACTCTATGACGACCCAAGAACGCAAAGATCCTGACCTTTTAGCCAGTTCTCCCAGTCGTCGCCGTCGGGTGGCTAAGGGTTCGGGTCACAGTGAAAGCGATATTTCTAAATTGGTGAAGAATTTTACTCGTATGCGAGGCATGATGAAGCAAATGGGACAAGGTGGTATGGGAATGCCTGGTATGCCTGGTATGGGTGGTATGGGCGGTGGAATGCCCGCTATGGGAGGAATGCCTGGTATGGGGCAAGTTCCCCCTGGTTTTCGTGGTTACGGTGGGGGAGGTAAGAAGAAGAAAGGGAAAAAATCTAAGAAGAAGAAAGGATTTGGCTTATTTTAGTCATAAATAATAGAGATATGGGCATTGCAGTGCGATGCCCCTACCATTTTCTCCCCTATTTGTATTTTTTAGTAGTTCCAGTGGTTGAGAGCGATAAATTGGTTAGTTAAGGTTGACATCTCCAAGGTTTAAAAACGCGTGGATTCCAAACGTTAAGCTCCGACGGTCTGAAGACGCATCTGCGCTTGTTTACGATCTGATTTAGACAAATGAGTCAAATAATATCGTTTAGGGACTGTCAATAATCCCTTATCGGACTTGGATAGATATAAATCCACCTGTGCCGTTACTTTTTGACTTGAACCGTACGGGTTTTTCACCGTGGAAGGCGTTCCTATCATAGCATATAACTGAGGGATAAATCCCTCCACCGCTCGACTACCACGCCTTCAAAGGACGTGGCTATCTCTCGCTCGTTATTTT
>JBFRWQ010000384.1:0-2688 GCA_051439665.1 Microcystaceae cyanobacterium
GTATAAGAGACAGGGCTATAGGAGAGACTCATAATCCTAATTGGAAAGAAATTTTAATCAATTTAGCACAACTAGATTATATTGAAGAAATTCAGCAACATTATGGTGAATAATTTTATAAAAAGGACAGAGTAATTAGTATCAGATATTGTTGTTGGGCTTTAGCCCAAAATTATACCTCTCTACTGGACTATTTTAATGGGTTAAAATTGGGTTTTGTTGGGTTTTGTGCCTCAACCCAACCTACATCTATTTCATCATTAGTAGGGTGGGCTTTGCCCACCATTGCACTATAAGTGTATCTATAGCCCTACGCAAAAAGGTTAGGACAGTAGAGATCTCTGAAACCCAGTCACAGCCTACTCCTGCCTCCTGCCTCCTGCCCCCTGCCTTGTGCGTAGCACTATATGATTAATTATGCCCAAAGAAATGAAGACGCACTGTTCCTAAATAGAGAGAAAAATCATCATAATCAGCAAATGCAGTCACCCCAAACTGATAATTTCCCCCATAACTAGGATTGCGCCGAACTTTAACAGCAACCGTCACCGTATTTCCAGGTTCAACAGGTTCGTCAAATACCACCAATACTTCATTTTTATCTGAGACGACTTCACCCCCCACAGAAGCAAGAGAAAGGGGCGCTCCCTTAGCGAGTTTATCACCCAACACAGCTTGAGTATGATCAGGAATAAAAATAATATCTTCTAAACCAGAGCGCTGCGTAATAACCAATGCTTTCACTGAATGAGTCGCCTCAGAAGGAATCTTAATCGTAAATAAATAGGTCGAAGATGCGTTCGGTGTCCGTTGGGTTGCTGAAGCGCTGAGAAGTCGGGGAACTTGATTAGGCCGAGCTTCAACGAAGGAGTGAGACAATCCTAATAAAAGAAATGTAGCGCAGAAAAGACGAAATGCTGATGACCGAATCATAAGATTAATTGACATTTTTGCCTCCAAATTGCGGGTATGTTGCTAACAAGCGTGAATTTAAGCTGTGGCTCTACACATCAGTCAGCAATATAAATATAAGCTACAATCAGATTTCAACTTGGCTCAATCGGCTAACCATAATGTGTAGTGTTACATTTATTATCTTAGCTAATTAATGTATCAAATAACACTAAAGTTTTTAAAAATTAATGATATAAGGGCTAGACAAAATAGGGTGGCAAACGGTAATGCCGAATACAGTTCTCTGTTCTCTTCTTCTGCATACTGTATGCAATGTTAAAATTTTAATAAAGTAATCATCGTATTAGGCGAGGGTCATGGTATGGTCAATCAAGTTAATTCTCTAAAAATTAACAATAGAACGGCAAGAATAGGGACTTTTTCCCCTAATACTACCCTTTTAGAATATTTAAGGCTGAAAGGCTATGTGGGAACGAAAGAAGGCTGTGGTGATGGAGATTGTGGCGCTTGTACCGTTGTTATGATAGGGCAAGATGCAGACGGAAAGCCTCAATATCAAGCGGTGAATAGCTGTTTAATCCCATTAGGTTGTGTATTAGGGAAAGAGATCATTACGGTTGAAGGAATTGGAAAGAAAGGCGCTTTACACCCCGTACAAGATGCAATGGTTAAAACAGGGGGGTCACAATGCGGTTATTGTACACCAGGCTTTATTATGAGCTTATTTGCTGCTTATTATCAAGGCAAGGTTGATGATATTTCCGTTGAGGGGAATTTATGTCGATGTACTGGATATATTCCGATTCGTGAAGCAGCCAAAATGGTGACAGGTTGCCAACCAACTGATGAATTTGCCCAAAAATTAGAAGATTATAGCTTTAATTTAGAATATTTAACCCATCAAGACTCTAGCCATCAATTTTATCGTCCCACCAGCCTAGCAGGGGTGATTGATTTATTAAAAGCCCATCCTAATGCAACTTTAATTGCAGGAGGAACAGACTTAGGCTTAGAATTAAGCCACCATAATCATGATTATCCTGTACTAATCTCCTTAGAAGGGGTTGAAGAATTAAAAATATTAAAGCAAACAGAAAGTGAGGTAGAAATTGGCGCTGCTATTCCCCTGAGTCATGTCGAAAAACAGTTAAAAGGAGTATTTCCTAGCGTTGACGAAATGATTCATTGGTTTGCTGCCCGTCAGGTGAGAAATCGTGCTACATTAGGGGGTAATATTGGGACAGCTTCCCCCATTGGAGATATGCTTCCTGTTTTATTATCCCTTGATGCTCAAGTCAAGCTAACAGGAATAGAGGGAGAAAGAATACTTCCCCTTGCCAATTTCTTCCACGGTTATCGTCAAACGGACTTAAAAAAAGGAGAAATCATCGTCTCTGTTATCATTCCCAAAACCTTACCCCAAGGGGCGGTTAAGCGCTTGAGTCAATCTTATAAAATAGGAAAAAGAGGAACAGATGATATTAGTATTGTTGCTGCTGTTTTCACCATTGATTTAGATAAAAATAACAAGATTATTCAAGCCAGATTAGCCTATGGAGGGGTAGCAGCCACACCCATTCGAGCGCTAGAGGTTGAATCAATGTTAAGCGGAAAGCATTGGGATATTCATACTATCCAAGAGGTTAAACCCATTTTAAAAGAAACCTTTACCCCTTTAAGTGACTTACGGGCGAGTGCAGATTATCGTAAGCGCTTGGTGGGTAATTTATTTGAAAAGTTTTTTGTAGAAATGGGAGGGACTGATAGTTATTC
>JBFRWQ010000385.1:0-5509 GCA_051439665.1 Microcystaceae cyanobacterium
TGCTTCATCTAAAACAGTTTCTATGTCTTGAGTCGTATCATGACCAATTTCCACAATTTCATGACCAGCTTTAATCAGTTGGCGACGAATATATTTATCCATCACCAAGGCTGCATAACGGTCAATATTAACCGCAGAAACGGTATGATCAATGAGTTGAGTAATCTTAGCCATTCCCCCAATTTCATCTAAGAGATGATGATCTTTTAACCAACTGTTAACGGTAATAAAATCTGTGGGTTGGCCTTGAGAATGAAGTTGTAAAGCTGCTTCATAAATTTTACGATGAGCAGGAACATAAAAAGCATCAAGGGTAATGAGATCAACTACCCGTGCCATTGCTTCAGTATCCTGCAATATTCCTCCTAAAATTGATTCTTCAGCCTCAATATTTTGGGGAGGAAGACTATTCATTGAAAAGTTAGCATCAGATTGAACCATATAAATTATGAATTATGAATTATGAATTATGAACTATTCTAATGTAACTTTTAAGTTCGTAGTGAGCTATTTAGGGCTAAAGCCCTTACTACGAACTTCATGATTAAATAAGATCAGGATTCTCTCCCAATTCTCTCAGCCTAGCAGCTAAACGCTCTGCTCGTTGTCGTTCATTCTCTGCTCGTTGCTGTTCACTATCTGCTCGTTGTCGTTCATTCTCTGCTCGTTGTCGTTCATTTTCTGCTCGTTGCTGTTCACTATCTGCTCGTTGTTTTTCAGCCTCCTTTGGTAATAGAATTAAGTTTTCTTCGGCATCATAAAACCTTAACCAAGGTGCAACATCTCGATTAATTTCTCCTTGCCAAACTCCCACCCATAGGTTTAATGTCTGACACCATAACCATCCCTGATCATTGGCCACTAAATTCTCATAACGTCTTGATGTTCCTAAATGCCAACCTTGCAAAGAATCAGCATCAAAGGGATTATAAACAAAATAGTCAGACGTTTTAAATGTTTTTTCATAGATGTCTTTTTTCGTTGTCACATCTATCTTGGCAGTACTGGGTGACATTAATTCGATAATGACATCAGGATAGCGCCCTCCTTCATCCCAAGCTACCCATCCTTGTCTGGTATAGCTACCATCTACATCAAGGACAGCAAAAAAATCGGGACCTTTAAAATCTTTATTCTTGACTTGTTCTCGGCTGAAATACACAAACATATTTCCACCCGTGAAAAAGTCAGTGCGATCGCTGTAAGCTTCTAGCAATGAATCACAAAGTAGGTTAATACTAATGCGGTGACGATTACTTTCCAAGGGTTCTCCATCATCAAAAATTAAATCGGTTGGGGGTTGATTTTCTTGTAACCATTCTTCAGTTAGAGGTTCACTTTGTTGCAACCACTCTTCGGTTTCAGTTGTTGGTTGAGTGGTAAGCGCTTCACTTAGTTCAGGAGACATAGGATGATTTCATGAACGATAATCTATATTGTAACCTATATTCTAAAAGACTAAAAGATTTTAAGCATTAGATTAAACCGATTTCTCAAATACTAAGAAATGTTGTTGCGGTAAGAATTCTTCTGTTTCCACCCATGTTAAACCCACTGCTTCCATCTCTTTTTTCACTTGTTTTTCAGTCATTTTATGAACGCCTTTAATAGCAATTAGGGGATTTTCTTTTCTATATTCGACTAAAACAACTCTACCATTAGGTTTTAAAGCTGTGACAATTGATTCCATCATTTCTCTTGGATACTCAAACTCATGATAAGCATCTACCATCAAAGCCAGATCAATCGATTCTTGATCTAGATTAGATGATTTTTCCCTCCCTAAGACTGGGATAACAGATAAGTTAGGTTTTTCTGTGTTTAAAAACTCAATAATATCTAACATTTCAGGTTGAATATCTACTGCAAATACTTTCCCTTGTGGGACTTTTTCAGCAATGCGGAAGCTAAAGTAACCTGATCCTGCTCCTAAATCTGCTACTGTATCAGTAGGCTGGAGATTTAATCCTTCAATCACTGCACTGGGTTGCTCTTGGCTTTCTCGACCGGGACGTTCTAACCAGAGAAATTCTTGATGTCCCATCACTTTAGCAATTTCCCTTCCTAAATAGAATTTACCAATGCCATCACGATTGTGTAATGCTCTGAATTGATAAAATTCCCCTGAGTTTGCTTGAATGGGATCGTAGCTAAAAGACGAAGCAAATAGCCATAGTGATAGGAGAACAAGAATTAAAGCAAAGATCAGGAAGTTTGAGCGCTTCATATTAGAATTAAGAGTTATGAGTTAACAAAAATCAACAGTTTTCTTGACTATTAAGCCGACATCTTCCTTCAGATTCTGCTAGTGTTTTCTGTTGACGTTCTGCTAAAACAGTATCAAGGTCGGGTCTTCCTGTTAATCTTAAGCGATATTTTGCCCATATTCCATACAGTTGATCGGCTATTTTGCCAACAATGGGAATTTTGGTGATCGCATATACCCAACCCATCCCTAAAATTTCATAAACTTGACGAAATACTTCAAGGTCGGTAATGACTGTCCCATCGGCTAAAATAGCATGAATTCGCCCCATTGCTGTCTCATAGTCAATATTACTATGTTCAGAGGGTTGATAGTTAGGGTCAGCGATATCGATAAAGACAATTAATCCTCTATTTGCGTCTTTTTTCTGAAGAAAATTAACTTCTCGTAAACAAAGAGGACATTCACTGTCATATAACAGTTTAATCTTCCAGTTTTGAGCAGAGATAGAGGTACTTTCTTGGGTAGAGGAAGCAAATGACATAACAAATAAGATGAGAAACAATCTTTATTTATCTTAATCAAACTTTGATTTTAGTGAGTCAATCCCCCTATTTAATATGCAAGTTGATTCAAATACACCCATAAGGATGAAGAATTAATTAACCCTAATGGGTGAGGTATCTAGTTGACTGATAGACCATTATAGTTAACCAATTGATGCCATAACATTTTCCCCATGTCTAACCGTATCCATCTACTAACTTCGAGCAATCTGAAGGAAGCTATCATTAGAGATCCTTTGATTGTGACTCCTGCGACAACGGTTATAGAAGCGATCGCACTGATGAGTCAATCCCATTCCTCTTGCGATACAAACCAAACAGTTGAGCAGCAACAGACCAATTTTCTACTCAATGCACGCTCTAGCTGTGTTTTGGTGGTGGAAGAGGAGCAAGTGGTTGGTATTTTGACGGAGCGAGATGTGGTTCGACTAAGCGTTCAACAGCAATCTTTGAATGGCTTAACAATGGGACAATTTATAGGAAATTCGGTTGTCACCCTACGGGAAACTCAATTTAAGGATATTTTTTCGGCGATTAATCTCCTTCAGCACCACAAAATTCGCCATCTTCCCATTGTTGATCAGCAGAATCATTTGGTTGGATTAGTCACTCATGGCACATTGCAACATATAGCACGACCGATTGATCTGCTACGGTTACGATTAGTCAGGGAAGTAATGGTTCGTGAAGTAATTTGTGCTAAACCCACAGCTTCCATGTTAGAAGTGGCTCAACAAATAAGCTTACATCGTGTTAGCTCCATTATCATAGTCGATGATCTGATGACTCCATTAGGAATCGTCACTGAACGAGATTTAGTCCAATTTAAAGCGCTGGATTTGAATCTTGAACAGTATAGGGTTGAGACTTTGATGAGTTGTCCTGTCTTTACTATCCAACCCCATGAATCTCTTTGGGTGTTACAGAGGATGATGCAACAACAC
The DNA here is from genome assembly GCA_051439665.1 of Microcystaceae cyanobacterium. Taxonomy (GTDB): domain Bacteria; phylum Cyanobacteriota; class Cyanobacteriia; order Cyanobacteriales; family Microcystaceae; genus JBGTGT01. Next base: position 3,717 of record JBFRWQ010000385.1, read on the forward strand.
TTGATTCATCGAGTCGTTGTTGCTAATCAACAAGGCAAATTATTGGGAATTGTCACCCAAAGCAGTATTTTACAAGCGCTTAACCCCCTAGAACTCTATAAGTTAGCAGAAGTGTTAGAAGGGAAAGTCGAACGTTTAGAAGCCGAAAGAGTTGTTTTATTACGAAATCGAACCCAAGAATTAGAAAAGCAAGTCAAACACAGAACTTATGCCCTTAACAGAAAGGTACAGGCAGAAAAACTATTGGCAGAATTAGGAACACAAATGCTGGCTTTGCACAATATTCCTGACTTATTACAAACAACCGTTGAGCAGCTAAGGCAATTTTTAAAATGCGATCGGGTGAATGTTTGGCAGTTTAACCCTGAATGGGAGAGTTTTGTCGTATCAGAGTCCACTGATTCTACTTTATCCTTAGTGGGTAGGCAGATTGGCGATACCTGCTTTAAGGAAAATATGATAGAAGCCTATTGTCAAGGACGAGTTCGGGTGGTATCAGATATTTACACCACAGAAATGTCAGATTGTCATCGAGAAATGCTGATTAGCTTGCAAACAAGGGCTAAAATTCTACTTCCCTTATTATGTGGACAACAATTGTGGGGATTGCTCAATGTGACAGAAAGTCAGTATGCCCGTGATTGGATGAGCGAAGAAATTGAACTGGTTAAAGCTGTTTCGGTTCAATTAGGAATTGCAATCCACCAAGCTACAATTCATCAACGACTAGAAGAAGAACTGAGTGAAAGACAAAAGGTAGAAGATAGACTGAGAGAAAGCAACAATAGATATGTCAATTTAACTAATGCTGCCCCAGTTGGCATTTTTCTGACTGATACAGCAGGAAATTGTCTTTACGTCAGCGATCGCTGGTGTGAGATTGCGGGAATGACGGTTGCAGAAGCAATGGGGGAGGGATGGATCAAAGCTATTCATCCTGATGATAGAGATCTGGTATGGGTTGAATGGAATCAGTGTGTGCAACAAAATCTTCCCTTTCAGCTTGAATATCGCTTTCAACGGTTTGATGGTAAGATAACTTGGGTTTATGGACAGTCGGTGGCAGAAAAGGATAGTAAGGGGCGGTTAATTGGTTATGTTGGCACAATTACAGACATTAACCAGCGAAAGAAAGCAGAATTAGAACGATGGAAGATGGCACAACAACTACAAGAACTGAATAAAAACTTAGAGCAACAAGTGGTTATAAGAACAGAGAAATTAAACCAGATGGTTAAGGAACTAGAAAAAGAAATTGTTCAAAAAACTAATTTAGAAGAATCTTTACGCAAAACAACTCAAAAACTTGAAGAATTGTCAAACACTGATGAATTAACTCAAATTGCCAATCGAAGACGATTTAATCAAGCATTGGAACAAGAGTGGGGAAGAGCGCACCGAGAGCAACTCCCCCTGTCTCTGATTCTTTTTGATGTAGATTATTTTAAACGTTATAACGATTGCTATGGTCATCCAATGGGGGATGATTGTCTGAGTCAATTAGCCCAAGCAACTCAGAAAGTCATTAATCGCCCGACTGATGTGGTTGCTCGCTACGGAGGAGAGGAATTTGTCATTCTTTTGGCCAATACCGATCAAACTGGAGCAATTAACATTGCCAAGCAGGTACAACAAGCGATCGCAAACTTGGCCAATCCTCATCAGCACTCGGAGGTGAGTGAGGTAGTTACGGTTAGTATGGGAATCAGTACTATTATTCCCACTGATCACAGGCCATCATCATCAGACATCTTAGTTAACCAAGCCGATCAATCTCTCTATAATGCTAAACA
>JBFRWQ010000386.1:0-2582 GCA_051439665.1 Microcystaceae cyanobacterium
ATAACTGGGGCTAGAGATGCTTTTCTGACTAAACGGGTGGGAGATCTAATTTTGTTGATGGGGGTTGTGGCTTTATTACCCTTAGCAGGAACATGGAATTACACAGAACTGGCACAATGGGCGCAAACAGCAGATCTTGATCCCAAAGTAGCTACCTTGTTGTGTTTAGCCTTAATTGCTTGTCCCTTGGCTAAATGCGCTCAATTTCCCTTGCATTTGTGGTTAGATGAAGCGATGGAGGGACCCGTACCTGCGACTATCTTACGGAATACTGTTGTTGTGTCAACGGGCGCTTGGGTTTTAACGAGATTAGAACCGGTTTTAGATCTATCTCCCATTGCTTTAGATGTGATGGTTTGGGTTGGCTCAGTGACGGCGGTTGGGGCTGCTTTAATTGCGATCGCACAAATTGATGTTAAGCGCTCTTTATCCTATTCTGTCACGGCTTATATGGGCTTAGTCTTTATGTCGGTGGGAACAGGTTTAGGGCAAGAGTCATTAGCTTTATTGTTAACCTACACAATAGGAATGGCACTGTTAGTAATGAGTGTTGGTGGTATTGTTCTGAATAATATTACCCAAAATTTAGCCCAGTATGGAGGGTTATGGTCACGCCGTCCGATGTCAGGAATTTGTTACATTGTCGGCGCTATGACATTAATAACGTTTCCTCCTTTGGGTGGCTTTTGGACATTGAGTAACATCACCAATAAGTTATGGGACATTTCTCCTATCTTAGCAGGTGTTTTGATTGTGGTTGAAGGATTAACCGCTTTTAGTCTAACCCGTGAATTTTGCTTAATTTTTATGGGTAAACCCAAGCAAATGACCGTGCGTTCTCCTGAAGGGTTATGGGCGCTAGTCTTGCCCATGATGATCTTAATGGGATTTGCCCTTCATCTGCCTCTTTTGTTAAAGACATGGCATTTATTACCTGCCTTAGATGAATTAAGTTTAATTCCGATTACTGGCTTAATTATTTCTACATTTGTTGGGGTAGGAGTCGCTTCATTTATCTATCTAAATGAGGGAATTACTAAACCGATTCAACTGCCTGTTAAAGCGCTTCAAGATTTCTTTGCTTATGACTTATACACAGAGAAATTGTACAAAGTAACCATTGTTGGCGCAGTAGCATTGATTTCTAAAGCGATTAATTGGTTTGATCGATTTATTATTGATGGTGTGGTTAATTTGGTAGGTTTAGTCACTGTTTTTGGTGGGCAAACCTTAAAGTATAATGTCTCAGGACAAACACAGTTTTATGTTCTGACCATTGTTTCAGGGGTTACTCTGTTATTTGCTTTCATTTTCCTAACGTTTCTGACTTAAATTATTCAACTCAAAGTTCTTTTAATTATGCTGAGTGTTCTTTTGATTGTGCCGCTCATCGGTATCTTGATCATCACCTTATTACCTGCCTCAACGTCAACCAATCAATTCCGAAATATTACCACTATTTTTGCAACAGCGCTCTTAGGCTGGACAATTGTTCTATTCAATCGCTTTGATCTTAATCTATCGGGATTTCAACTACAGGAATACATCCCTTGGGCGGATGTAATTGGCTTAAGTTATAATGTGGGAATTGATGGATTATCTTTACCCTTACTTTTCCTCAATGCCCTACTGACTATTATTGCCATTTATGGAATGGGAGAAAAGTTAGAACGGCCTCGCTTTTATTACGCCCTACTTTTATTAGTCAATGCAGGTATTTCTGGGGCATTAATCGCCCAAAATCTGTTACTCTTTATCATTTTTTATGAACTTGAATTAATTCCCTTTTATTTAATGATTGCGATCTGGGGAGGGGAAAAAAGAGGTTATGCGTCTATTAAATTCCTACTCTATACAGCCGTTTCAGGATTATTAGTGTTAGCTGCTTTCTTAGGAATGGCATTTTTAAGTAATGAGGGCAGTTTTAACTATGAAACGATTAATTTAAGTGATCTTTCTTTAACCACTCGTTTAATCTTACTCACCTTACTATTAGTTGGGTTTGGCATTAAAATTCCCCTTGTTCCCTTACACACATGGCTACCCGATGCTTATACAGAAGCTTCCTCTGCGACAGCTATTCTGTTAGGGGGAATTCTTGCGAAATTAGGAACTTATGGCTTAATTCGCTTTGGCTTACAACTCTTTCCCCAAGCCTGGTCATTGGTTTCCCCTGGTTTAGCCATTATTGGTACAATCACTGTATTGTATGGGGCATTAAGTGCGATCGCACAAAAAGACATTAAACGCATGGTTGCATATAGTTCCATTGGTCACATGGGTTATATCCTTGTTGCCGCCGCCGCAGGAACCGAATTAAGTGTGTTAGGAGCAGTAGCGCAAATGGTCAGTCATGGCTTAATCCTTGCCTTATTATTCTATTTAGTGGGTATTGTGGAACGAAAAGCAGGAACAAGGGATTTAGATGTTCTTAATGGCTTAATGAACCCCATACGAGGATTACCGTTAGTCAGCGCTTTATTGGTTATGGCGGGAATGGCCATTGCAGGAATTCCTGTCTTAGTCGGGTTTTCTGCTGAATTTATCTTCTTTCATGGTAGCTTTTCTATCTTTCCCATTGC
>JBFRWQ010000387.1:0-3576 GCA_051439665.1 Microcystaceae cyanobacterium
GCTGAATAATCAAAATTTGCCTTGGTGCAAGCACAAACAGAGAATTGAAAAGAGTGGGGGAGCATAACATTATTGGACATAACAGTGTTATGTCCCTACAGGATATATATGAATTGTAGGGATTTAACACTGTTAAATCCTCAAGATATTGTCTTCAAAGCAGGGGATTTAAAAGAGCGAGCGCCATCTTCTTATTCCTTCATCAGATTCTGTGTGGGGAAGTATAACATTATTGGACATTACGGGGTGTAGATGAATTGTAGGGATTTAAGAGTGTTAAATCCTATAGATTCAGTATAATCGATCAGAGTCAATTGACAAGAGCAAACCCTGCCAAAATTATAAAGAAAATCTAAAGAATAGAAACCATGAATTCCATAAAGCGCTATCTATTATCAATTCTCCTATTTGGACTTATTTCCATGACCTTTTTTGTCCACAAAACCCTTACTGAAGAGTCAGTAACGTCTCCAATGACTGTCGAACCCCTTCCCATTACCGCACAGGTTGAAATCGGAACAGAGGTAATTGAACTAGAAGTGGCTAGAACCCCGAAACAGCAACAACAGGGCTTAATGTATCGCACCGAATTGCCGAAAAATCGAGGAATGCTATTTACCTTTACACCGCCTAGAGTGGCTAAATTCTGGATGAAAAATACTCTCATTTCTTTGGATATGGTCTTTCTCAGAGATGGTGAGGTAAAAGCCATTATCGACCAAGTTCCCCCCTGTCGCCGTGATCCCTGTCCAACCTATGGTCCGTCTGTCTTTGTTAACCAAGTGATTGAATTACAAGCTGGCCGTGCGAAAACACTCGGTCTTCAAGTTGGCGATCGCTTAGAAATTACCCCTGTCTCTCCTACTCCCTAACATCAGAGACAAACCCAATCAATTGATCCCCTTTTTTAATAAGTTTTATCAAATTTGACTTTACAAAATTAAATCTATTAATTACTTTTCTTATGGCAAAATAAACCATGAGTTATAGCTAAACGCAGCAATGTTGAATGGAAACCCTTGCAAGCAAAGGGATTAAGTTGTTCAATTGTAAAACATCTTAATGCGTAGCGCTATCAATCCCCTATTGGTGTAAAGAGTGCTAGTGTATCTCCGTAATTTCCGAAAGCTTAAGGAAACATAAATTTTTGAGAAAAGACTTGCTTTTTGTGACTTTTTAAGTAACTATTAGTTGCTGGTTTCATTACGGATCGTACATATAAACTAATTTTGATGGTTACGATTGTGGCAACCAAGCAATGGTTAAGTAATTTTAAAAGATGGCCTAACCTGTGAAAAAAATACCTGAATGGGGAAAACTCAGTAGGAACTCAACACTCACGACAAATGGAAACACTGATTATGTCTAATACCACTTACAATTTATTCGTACAATTTTTGCAGGATGATTTAGCCCTGTCGAAGGACTGTTTAGCGATCGCCGAGCGCTCGATGGAAGAGCAGCAGGGGCCTTTACCCATGCTTCTCTGGCAATATGGATTAGTTACTCTAGAAGAACTCGACAGAATTTATGATTGGTTAGAACAAGTCTAGGAAAGTAAGACCTATTTATCGTTATCGTTATTTTTCTGGAGATGTTTATGTCAGACACTGTTTGTCCCAGACAAGTCCCATTCCTTCTACTGATCATCTTAAATATACAAAACCAGGCGGGCTATGACCCGCTTTTTTTTAGGGTTTGAATCAGATGTTCGAGAGTTTCAAGTGCGACAGGAAGACAAGCTTGGGTGATATCAGAAAAGGTTTCACCATAGGCAAAATCTACCCCTGGTATGAGAACCCACCAAGCAAGGGGAAGATGATCATAAAGGGTTTGGGTTAAAGCGAGTAAGGATTGAGGATCGCTAGAATGACCAAGGGAAGTGGTAGAAGGTTTGGGGGTTAATGGCTGAGTTATGACAGTGGTATCCTGTGAGATAGTAACATCTACAAAAATGACACCCTTGGCTTGAGCCATCTCAGCCGCTAATTCAGGGGTTAATTGATGAACAGAGAGAATTTTTAGATGGGGTTGTGGGGTTAACTTTTCCACCACATACCGTCCAATTCCATCATCTTTTCTTAAGGTGTTTCCATACCCAATCACGAGAATATCGGAAGGATTAGAAGATTGAACCATGATTAAAGAGCGCCTGCAGCCGTTTGATCAAGTACCCCTTTCCCTAAATGGGCGGTTAAGTTCATCGCTTGAATCACAGGCATTCCGTCACTTCCTTTCGGATAATCAATAACGCTAACGCATCCGTTACCCTGCTTAATATTCCAGAAGTTTTCAGGACTTAACCCTAATAAATAACAGAGAATTACCTTATTAATCGCATCATGAGCCACCACAATTCCAGTTTGTTGTTCAGGTAAGCTACTATAGTGCTTGACTAACTGTTGCCAACAAGCGATCGCTCGATCCCACACTTGCTGTAAATTCTCTCCTTCAGGCATTTGTACGGTTTCTGGGGCATCTTTCCACTGTTTGAGTAAGCCTGGGAAGTCTGCTTCTATTTCACTCTCTAATTTTCCTTCCCATAACCCATGACAAATTTCTTCGAGTTGGGGCTGTAAGTCTAATTCGATCTCAGGATGATATTGTAGGATAATTTCCGCCGTTTCTTTGGGGCGCAGCATGGGACTACTAACACCATAATTTAATGGCACATCCTTAAGAAAATCGGCAGCTTTTTGCCCCTGTTGCTTCCCTGTTTCATTAAGGGGAATATCTCTAACTCCCTGAAAACGGGATTCTTTATTCCATTGGGTTTCCCCATGACGCACCAGTAATAGACGTAGGGGGTTATTCTCAGTACGAGGTGGGGGGATAGGGATACCAAGATGGGCGGTTTGGTTTAAAGATTCAATTTGTACGGGATCTCCGAAATTTCCTGTAAAATTCAGTACATTAACACAGCAATTAGACTGTTGCAAGGTATGATAGCGCTCAGGAGCAATCCCGACTGCGCTTAAAATCAGACAACGATTAATGCCATTATGAGCAACAATGAGGATTGTTTCACCTGAATGCTTGCTTAATAAGGTTTTCCAGAAGTCTTGCGCCTGTTGATATAAAGATAAAACTGGATAATGTTCTTTCCCGTCTTCTAACACCATCTTAAATTGGTGAGGTTGTTCTTTCCATTGGCGATAGTCTTGGGGAAATTTCTCGGTGACTTCTTGTTTCGTCTGTTTTTCCCAAAGGGGTAAGTCAACTTCCATTAATTGAGGATGGGTATCAAGGGAAGGAGGAGAAGGGAAGTAAGATTGAATAATTGTGGCGGTTTGCTTTGCTCGTTGGAGGGGACTGCTATAAATACGGTCAATCTTGAGGTTACTAAGGGCTTTTCCGACTTTGTTAGCATCTTCGATCCCTTTTTCTGTGACGACAGACTCATCACAGCGACCTTGAATGCGATGTTGGGCATTATAACTGCTTTGTCCGTGGCGAACGATAATTACACGAGTAGCCAAGCTGTTTATCCTCCTATCAGGTATCTAGTCACAAATCAGCCAATAATAGATTATCATTTACCGTTGTGATGTCATCATTTTTTTATTCTTTTATAAA
>JBFRWQ010000388.1:0-3296 GCA_051439665.1 Microcystaceae cyanobacterium
CGCTATAACCTTCTTCTGATTGATAGAGAACAATTTTATATTTCATAGTTGATAAGTCAGTTAATAACATTGATAGCAACGTTAAAAAAGATAAATTCATTAAAATTGTTATTATTCTATCATTTTCCTATACGAGTGATCTCAGCTTGACTTAAAATGGGTATGGTAATGTAAGTATCACTGATTTAGCAATAGAGCAGAAAAATATGGAATATAAATTTCAGGTCAATCTGAGTGGCATCATTGAACTACTGTCTAACCACCTCTATAGTAGCCCTCAAGTGTTCATTAGGGAATTATTACAAAATGGTGTAGATGCCATTTACGCTAGAGAAAAGCAAGAGGGCAAATATAATGGCACAATTAATATTGAAGTGGTAGAAGCAACCCAAGATCAGCCCCCCAGTTTAGTCTTTATTGATAATGGAATTGGTTTAACTGAAGAAGAAATCCATCGTTTTTTGGCAACCATTGGTCAATCTTCTAAGAAAGATGACTTAGAACAATCTCGTCAAGATTTTTTAGGACAATTTGGCATCGGTTTATTGTCTTGTTTTATGGTAAGTGACGAAATTGTGGTGATCACTCAATCCATTAAACCCGATAGTCCCACACTAGAATGGCGGGGTCAAGGGAATGGGACTTATAGCATCAGACAATTAAAAAACCCTCTTCAACCAGGGACAAGGGTTTATTTACGATGTCAGCAAGGGTATGAAGAATATTTTCAGCCCAAACGAGTATTAGAATTAGCCCATCATTTTGGAAATTTATTACCCTATCCAGTTATCGTCTCTCATCAGCAACAACAAACCACGATTAACCAGATTGCGCCCTGGCAAGACAGCTACCCCTCTCTAGCTGAAGAAAGACAGGCAATGATCGACTATGCTCAACAGCAATTGCAACTGACTCCATTTGATTATATCCCTTTGCGATCGCCGTTAGGAAAGGTTGAAGGAGTGGCCTACATCCTACCCTATTCTCCCTCTCCTGCGACTCTTTCTACTCACCGTGTTTATCTTAAAGGAATGCTTCTCTCAGAAAAAGTAGGAGAAATTCTACCAGAATGGGCATTTTTTGTGAAATGTGTCCTCAATGTACAAGATTTACGCCCCACTGCTTCACGGGAATCATTTTACGAAGATGGACAGTTAGTCGCTACCAGAGGTATTTTAGGTCAACAACTCAAAGAATATCTGATTAAAATTGCGCACGATGAGCAACCTCGCCTGAAAAAAATTATTTCTCTCCATTTTCTGGCGATTAAAGCGCTTGCTGTTTACGATGACGAATTTTATCGTTTATTTATTGATTGGCTTCCTTTTGAAACCTCTTTAGGTAGAATGACGCTACTAGAATATAAAGAGCAACAACCGATTATTCGTTATGTCCCGACTGTAGATCAATTTAGACAAATTGCCCATGTTGCCGCCTCTCAGTCAATTCCTATTATTAATGGGGGCTATGTTTATGACATGGATTTGTTAACAAAATTACCCCTTATTTTTCCTGACATTGAAGTCGAAAAATTTGATGCTACCCAACTGACTCATCATTTAGAAGGGTTAAGTTGGCAAGAAAGAGAAGAAACCTTTGAGTTTATTAGGAATGCCGATTTAGTATTGCAACCGTTTAAATGTTCTGCTCAAATAAAAAAGTTTTTACCCTTAGATTTACCTGCTCTTTATAGCACAGGAGAAGAGGGAGAATTTCAACGAAACTTAACTCAATCTCAAGAGGTAACGAATGAACATTGGGGTGCAATTTTAGAGACGTTTAACGAACAGTCTCCCCATAGCTGCTATGCTGAATTATGCTTTAATTACCAAAATGCACTGATTCAAAAATTGCTCAAAGTAGAGGATAAAAAATTACTACAATTAGCCATTTCTTTACTCTATACCCAGTCCCTTTTACTAGGACATCATCCCCTTAATTCTCAAGAAATGGGCTCACTCAATGGGGGCTTATTAAGCCTTATTGAAATGAGCATTGACAGTAAGCAGTAAACAGTAAACAGTAAGCAGTAAACAGTAAACAGTAAGCAGTAAACAGTAAGCAGTAAGCAGTAAACAGTAAACAGTAAACAGTAAACAGTAAGCAGTAAACAGTAACCTGATCCTGTTTGACAATCGAAATAGTTCAATCCTTCTTACTGTTAAAGTTTTCATTATCCATTTTTAATTCTTCATTCTTCATTTAGATATAACTATGATAGACTATCGAAGCCAAATTAATGAGTTAGTAACCGAAGCCAGTGAATTAGGAGACACACCCACTGCACTCAGTCTCTGGGAAGCAGCAATTAAGATTGCTGACACTCATGGAGATATTGCCAAAGGTTATCAGTTGCGCAATGATTATACTGAAGCTGCTATCTTTTCTGGTTATCCTGAGAGGTGTTTAGTGGCTTTTGCTTGGTGTTTATCCCAATATGATCAGAATCCAGATCAATATCATTTCCTCGATTCTTGGGAACTATTATGGCGCTATAAATGGGTGTGCGATAAACTAACTCACTTTACCAAAATTAGTAAAGCACAAATTGAACAGTCTATTCAAGACTTATCTCAGCGCTATCAAAAAGCAGGACATAATCAGCGCCCTATTTATAAATTACGCTGTCTCAATGCTATTGATATGGGAGAGAAAGAAAAGGCAATTGCTGCTTATGAACAATGGCTTAAGACAGACTCTGATAGTGCAAGTGATTGTCCTGCCTGTGATCAAGATTTTCAGGTTTACTATGCTGACTTTTTAAAGGATTATAAATTAGCGCTTAAGTACGCTCAACCCATCCTCAAAGGGAGCTTATCTTGTACAGAAGTTCCCCAAATGACCTATGGCATGATTTTAGAATCTTGTTACCAATTAGAAGAGTTAACTAAAGGTAAGAGATACCAAAAGAAAGGCTATCGTTTAATTGCTAATAATCGTGTCTATTTGCGTACTGTGGGTCAGCATATTATTTATCTTCATCAGGTTGAGCAGTTACATAAAAGTATTGAATTGATGGAAAAACATCTTATTTGGGCATTAGAGGTAAAAGATGAACTAGAGCAATTTCATTTCTATCTTGCTTGTTATACCTTATTAAGTAAATTAGTGGAAGCAGGAGAAACTGAAATAAATTTGTATTTCCCCCAAGCCTTTTCTGAGTATTCTACTGAAGGAAAGTATGAGAGTAAAGCCCTTTTAAGTTGGTTTAAAAATAAGACTGAAACTCTAGCGCTTGCTTTTGATCAACGTAATCAAAATAACTATTATATAGAGATAGTTAATTCTTGTTTTTA
>JBFRWQ010000389.1:0-12837 GCA_051439665.1 Microcystaceae cyanobacterium
ATACAATTAGCCTGTGATGGGTTACGGCACAAATCAAAAATTATCAACTTTTCCTCTAAGTTATTGCTGTGCCTAACCCATCCTACGATGTATAAGTTTTGCTTATCACCATAAAGTCAGGAGAGCCCTATTAACTATTAACTATTAACTATCAACTATCAACTATTCCTATCGAGATTTCCAAAAATATTGACCAAGACTAACAACTAGGGTAATTACAGTCAAAGGAATGACAAAGAATCCCATTAATTGCCGATAGAGTCCCATATTTTCATAATTTACTGTATCAAGAATTAAGTAACCCGTATAAGCTCCATAATAAACCACAAATAATAAGCCTTCCCATCGAGCAATTTGTTTACCCGTTACGAAAATGGGAAAACAGGCTAAAGCAACAGCTACCATTAAGGGGAGATCAAAAGAAATCGCAGAAGGAGAAACGGGAATTCCTTGAGGCGAAATAATCGCTGTTAAGCCTAACACCACTAAAATGTTGAAGATATTGCTTCCTACCACATTCCCTACGGAAATATCCTGTTTTTTCTTCAAACTAGCCATCACTGAACTCATTAATTCAGGTAAAGATGTTCCTAAAGCCACAATAGTTAAACCAATTACTAACTGACTAACACCGATCGCCTCTGCAATGGTTGACGCACTATTAATTAATAAATCTGAGCCTAAAACTAACATTCCCAGCCCTGCTAACATTAATAATATATCTTTCAAATAGGCATTTTTACCACTATCTTTTACTTCAATTTCTTCTATTTCATCAGCACAAATAGAATCCTGATTTTGCTGACGACTCCCCCGTAAAAGTGTAAGAGTATAAGTGATCGCACCGCTAAAAAATAAGATTCCTTCTAGACGATTAATATTACCATCCTGACTAAAAATTAAGGCAAAAATGGAAGCAGCAATCATAATAGGGACATCAAAGTGTAGGAGTTGTTTAGCAATATTCATCGGAGAAATTAAAGCGCATAACCCCAGTACCAGTAAAACATTACAAATATTACTACCGATCACATTTCCGACAGCAATATCGGCGTGGCCAGTAAACGCAGATTCTAGATTGACAGCTAACTCAGGTGAACTTGTGCCAAAAGCGACAATGGTTAATCCTACGACTAGAGAAGAAATACCAATCCTAACCGCAGTCCGTGAAGCGCTCTCGACTAACCAATCTGCACCGAAGACCAATAGGACTAATCCTAAGATCAGTTGAATAAAAGTAAAAATACTCATAAAAGATTGAATACCATTGTATAGCTGATTCTTAAAAAAATAACACAGGCAAAACCTGCCCTAAAAGTACCATCTTACCGTTATCACAGATGGTTTCTGAGTCACCTTAAACAAACTTAAACATAATCTTGGTTTAGCTTATCACTTTAACGAAAGAAAAAAGTCCTCTTTTCAGAAGACTTAAAATCAGAAAACGAACTGGGTTGTCAAGCTTATCTATAGGTGATATGAGAACCCATGCGAGAGACAAATTGACGTTGAGTCGTCGTTGCTAAGTCACGGAATTGGTCAATTTCGTCCTTATACTGCATATCTCCCACAGAAGACACATTATTATGCCCTGCTAACGGCACAAGATACAATTGTTTAGGCACATTTGCCCGATCATAAAGGGTTTGACTCATGGTATAGGGAACAGTCTGATCTTCTATACCGTGGATTAACATCAGAGGAATTTGTAAAAGGGGAAGTTTGCCCAAAGAATCAAAGCGCTGAGTCAAAATAAGGGGAATGGGAAAAAGACGATACAGACTTTGTTGTCCACCCAGATGTTGCAAAGAAGTAAAGGTACTTTGAACAATAACACCTGCCGCATTGGGTTTGCGGACTGCTAGATCAATAGCGACTGCACCTCCCATCGAATGACCAAAAATAAAGATATTTTGCGGTTGAACCCCTCTTCGCTGTACTAAGTAATCCCATGTTACCTGAGAATCCCTGTACATTTGTTCTTCACTAGGGAACGTTCCATCACTGCGGCCATATCCACGATAGTCAATCATTAAGACAGAAAAACCCAACTCATGGAAGCGCTGCACAGGGGATAAATTAGAGCTAATATTGCCCCCATTGCCGTGTAGATATAATAAAACTGATTCTTTACCCTGTTTTCCTTCAATCCACCAACCATGAAGCCGTTCTACAGTTTCTGCTGGAGTAAGTAGGGGAATCCAAACATCCTCATAGTTTAGTTCCACCTCTTTTGGTGTGTAGGCAATTTGACGAGAAGGCTTGAAAATTAGGCGTTTTTGGACAAAGTATAAGGTTAAACATAGAACAGCATATAAAGTTAACCCGATGCTAACGCTACCTAACAGAAGCTTTATCCAGATACTTGTAACCATTAAGCAATTATCCTCAGTAATGGAATCTTTATAGATCTCCCTGATGGTTTAGTCTTGCTCAGAGAAATCCGAGTTCCCTTGACAAAACTATACAAATCTTAATCATAACGTTAACTGAGCCATTATAGCTAAACGAAGAATGAAAAATGAAGAATGAAGAATGAAGAATGATCTTCCCTACTATGAAAGGGATCGCAGCTATGTTTGATTGTCAAACACTGATCTGGCGTAGAGCAATTAGTAGTCAGAAAGAATGTAATTACACTCCCCCTTCTCCCCACACTTCCCACACTCCCTAAGCCTATGTATCCTAGCTAACCCTAGTTAATTTCAACATAGTTCAATCAACTTTTAATAAACAAATCAATCACAGGTGAATTAATAATTTTTTCTAATGAATACACCTTTTTTGACGTTAAAGAAAAAAGTATGGTTAGCGTTTAATTTTAGGCAAAATTTGGCTTAGATTGTGGTTTCTAAATTGAGTTATCCCTCTTGCCACCCTCTTGATTCTGGTGTTAACGAATTTGGGGGGGGTTTACAAAATTTTATATTTTCTTTACAATTCGTGAAAATGCTATTAAGCAAAGTAACGACCCAATAACGAGACAAACATCAAGAATATGGTTTCAGCACAAATCCCTAAGTCCGATTCCACAAATTTATCTGCTCATTCCAATCAAAATACCTTGATTTGGCGACCCCATGATGAGCAATATCGTACTTCAGAATGGTACACAGGATCTGGTGAAATTGCAGCAGAAGATGGTAATCGTTCCTTTGAAGTAACAGCAACCTACACCTTAAAAGCCAAAACTCAAATTGTTGATGGTGTTCTCGAATTAGACAACCCCACTCTTGCTAATGTTTACACCGCACTAAAACGGTGTGTTTGCATCATCGATGAGACAGTTTATGGACTGTATGGTAAAGATCTAGAGAAATATTTTGAATATTACGAAATTCCCTTAGAAGTTTGTCAATGTCGTGCTTGGGAATCTGATAAGAATGTTGATACAGTTCAGTATATCTTGAAGTTTTTAGGAAAAGATGGCTGTGATGTTTCTCGTAACGAACCCGTCCTAGTCATTGGTGGGGGTGTTCTCAGCGATGTAGCTGGTATGGCTTGTGCTTTACAGCATCGTCGTACTCCTTACGTCATGATTGGAACAACAATGGTAGCTGCGATTGATGCGGGTCCTTCTCCTCGTACCTGTGTCAATGGAGAACAGTTCAAAAACAGCATTGGTATTTATCATCCCCCTGTTTTAACTCTTGTTGATCGTAAGTTCTTCCGTACTCTTCCTTTAGGTCATCTTCGTCATGGTATGGCTGAAATTATCAAGATGGCTGTAACTGATGACATTATTTTATTTGAGTTACTAGAACAATACGGAGAACGGCTTTTAAACACCCATTTTGCCACCCTAAACAACGATGATCCCCAATTGGAGAAAATTGCTGATGAAGTGATTTATCGTGCTTTATATGCTTATATGAAGCATGAAGGCACAAATATGTTTGAAACCTATCAAGATCGTCCCCATGCTTACGGTCACACATGGAGTCCCCGTTATGAACCCGCAGCTAAATTACTGCATGGTCATGCGGTTACCATTGGAATGGCCTTTGGTGCAACCTTAGCGAATCAAATGGGATGGTTAAATGATAGCGATCGCGATCGCATCATCAACGTCTGTCAAATCTTAGGCTTATCAGTGTATCACCCCATCTTAGAAGATACTGATATTATGCTCCAAGGACAGAAAAATATGCGTCGCAAACGGGGTAATGTTGGTTTATGGGCACCCCTTCCCAAAGAAACCATCGGTCGCTGTGGCTATGCTAAAGAGGTAACACCTGAAGTATTAGAAAGTGCTGTTCAATACCATAAATCTTTATGTTTAAATCTTCCCACTGAAGGAAAAGGCGAAGAAATGTATCTTGCTGATTTAGGACTTCAGTAAGAGCTTATTTCACAGCTAATATTGTGTAGGATGGGCTTTGCCCATCTTTTTTTATTTTTAACTAAAAGGGCTAAAGCCCAACAACAGCAACTGATACTAATAACCCTGCCATCAATTGACAGGGTTTAGAGGACTCTTTACTTATTTTTTCTTCTGGGTTACAGCATGGGTTTTCAGAGGTTCACTCTCCTGATCTGAGACAGACATAGAACGCATCTCTAAAGATTTAACCAAGGTTTTATAGCTAGGAGGATGACCAGAAAAATAACCTGAGAAATAGTATCTTGGCGGTTCATAATGATGTTCAGCCGTAAAAGGTTCTAAAAAGTGATCACTCACCAAATCTTTTCTGACAAAAAAGGCATTTACCCCTGATATATTACAACCTACTAGATAATATCCCTTTTTATCTAAATATACCTCAAAAAACTTGAGAGATGCCCCAAAACAATCATCTTTTTTCCAACTATGAGTCGCATGATAATCCATACAATACATCATCGGTGGTACAAATTTGGCATTGTACTCAATTACAATTACCCTGGGACTGACACAAGTGATAGCATCAACCACATGATAATCATTGCCATCAATATCAACTGAGAGTAAGTCAATTTCTTCGGCTTGAATTTGACTAGAAATCAGATCATTAATGTTATCTACTGTGATAAAAGATTCAATAATCTTTAACTGTCCTTTCTTAATAATAGACGCATAATTCTCTCTGATTTTTTTGACAGAACGGGTGGACGCATCGATCCACTATCCTTGCCAATTGTCAAAAAGTAATGCCAAAGAATTATTTTCTAACCCATTACCAATACCAAATTCGACAAACGTTTTGTTAGTTGTACCAATGCGATTAAAGATTTCTCTAATAATTCCATCTTCATCCGCTTGAGAATAAACCTTATCTCCATAAGGAATTAAGCTTTTCTGATTTTGATACTTTTCACTCGCTTTAATCCTCGCCATTTTCTCAAGGAGAGGAATTTGTTTGAGGCGATTTCTGATCGTGAGCTTATATTTAATATCGTAGAAAAAAGAATCAAAGGAACTTTTTAGCTGATTGAACACCATTAATCTGTTTTATCCTCCTATAGAAAATGAGTAAGTAGCCAGATACTCGCTGGGTTAGCATTCAGCCAACCCAGCCATAGTTTACCACTACCTATGCTAGAATACCTAGCGCTCTATCAACTTATGCTACATTGCGAGGATTCCAACGGGAACGACGTTCCTCAATGTGCATATTTTTCTCATCTTTTTTAAGGTGACGGGGACTACTTTCAAAAGACAAGGAGGAGGGTAACTCATCTTCCCCATATTCCTGACGAATAAAGGACTCTACCCCTTGATAGGAGGGGGAAAAGTCTAAGAGTGATTCATCTAGTCCTTGATAGCGTCTTAGCGCTTGTGAAAATAATCCCGTCCCATCATCAAAAAATCGTTCTGTTGTTTTTCCATAGGTATCATAAGGATAAAAGGCTAAATCATCAGGCGCTTTGGCTGCGACCCATGAAATATAAGACCAATATTCACTAAATGTACCAAAGTCATTAGCTGACCGCATCATTAATAATAACCAGTTCTGATCAGATTGATAATAATGATTTAATTGTTGTTTAAATGTCTCTAGATGTTCTTGTTTAAACCATGAATGATGGGGAATAAATGTTCCTTCTGTATCTGTTAATGACTCAACTTCCAAGATAGAACGAATCCAGTTATCCCAAGTCGAGACAATCTTTTCATTACCCCACTTATTGTCTTGCAATAAGGCAAAAGTGTGTTTAATTGAGCCTTGGCGCTCCTCAAACAATGGCCAAGTCGCCACTGGAAGTAAGTCACTATCCCAAACCATATACCATTCACTAAGGTCATCAATTCCTTCTGATGCCCCTAATTTTAATAGCTGTTGATAAAACCAACCTGGGTTATACAGGGACTTGCCCAGATTTAATTCAGCACAGATTGTTTCTTTGCTTAACCCTGTTTTGGGTTGGAAAAAAATATCTTCAGAATGAACATAAAGGGGGGAAGTTTGCCATGTTTTAGACAATTCTCTCAGAGGGGAGACTTGAGGTTCTGGGGTAACAATATGAATATTGCGAGGGCTATAATGAACGGTTAATCCTTCAAGGACAGCTTGTGTATTCCAACGCACTTGATAGAGGGGAATTACAAAATCAAAGATTTCTTGTGCCATAGTCATCTAGTGTGTTTTACTGTGTGGAGTTTATCGCAAGTTCGTCATTTAGGAAAGAGAAACCTATCTATCTTTCTGATAGAGGAACATTTGTTTTATATTTTGGGTGCGAATTATGAATTATGAATTATGAATTATGAATTATAAAATTAAAGTCTATTATGGTGGTACAGGCATCTTGCCTGTTTCTCTACTTTGTAAGAGGGAAATGCAAGATCTGACTATAGGATTTTATTAGGGTTTCCTGAATTCATTAATCGTCTAAACTATGATTAATGTGATTATTATGATGGACTATGATTGAGGAATGGTTCTCTTGACTTTATAGTGATAAGTAAAAATTATAAATCTCATGGAGAGGTTAGGCACAGGTATTATTTTTGGGGAAACATTATAACTTTTAATTTGTGACGTAACCCATCACAGGCTACTTGAAATTAACTTCAAGGCGGTTATTCAGGGAAATGCAAGATCTGACTATAAGATTTTATTGGGGTTTCATGAATTCATTAATCGTCTAAACTATGATTAATGTGATTATTGTGATGGACTATGATTGAAGAATCATGCGTTTAGTTGTTGATACCAATAATTACCTTACCTTATTGAGGGTCAGAAGTTGGGGCTGCTAACCACTTCTCAGTAATTGCCCTGACTCGCAACTCAGCCCGCAGTTCCAGTACTAGAATATTAATTTTTCTCATGAGAAGATCATTATCGGTGGGTAACACAAAACTGTAAGTGTCAGTCCCCAGAGTTAAGGGTGATACCCTCAAGTTCAGTTCGGGGTGCTGGCTTACATAGTATTTTAAGACGGGATGGTCGAAAATAACGCCATCCACTTGACCCGTTACCATCAGATTGATGGCTTCTTCAAGGGTTTGGCTTTCTGTCGATATTACCTGATAGTCTTTTGCCCACTTGACGCTTGCTGTGTCAGCAACAACCGCTATTCTTGCTCCTGTGAGATCTTGGTGTGTTCTAAAACGTTCTCTTGCCCTTTCTCCTGATATTACTGCAGTTAAGGCTGACGCTAAACCTGCAGTGAGGGAAGAAACTGTAACTAGAGTAACGACCATCCAAATTCCCGCAATCAGTTGCCCTGCTTTGCTCACAGGAGTGCGATCGCCGTATCCTACGGTGGTTAAGGTCACTAAGGCAAACCAGATGCCATTCCTCACCCCCTCACCATAATTTGGTGGAAATTGCTCAGGATTGCTTCTTCGTTCTGCCAACCAGATGAGATTACCAACAATAAAGATGAGGACAATCAACAGGGTAATGGAAGACAGTGCAGCGATACCAAATAGAGGAGCGACTCGACTCCATACCGTTGGTTTTTTGGCAGGTAGTAAGAGTCCAAACTGGCTAATAAAGTAAGGTCTAGTGAACTCGATTTCCTTCTTAGCAAGTCGTTGAGGCGTAACACTAATCGGACCGATTAAGACATCTAGTTGGCCTTGTGCTACTGCATCTAGACCTGCTGTCACGTTCGGGTAGGTAATTAACTCATAGTCTAATTTTTCGACGGAGGCGATAAATTTCCAGACATCTAGACTAATTCCTTGGATGTTATCTTCATCTTTAACGATAAAGGGAGCAGAACCCGCCACCCCTACCCGTAATGTTTGCTGTTGGGGAGATGGATTTTCAGAGAGTAAACAGTAATTAGCGCTTTCCTCAGAAAGGGAACAGTCTAACGCCTCAACTGGTAGGGTTGTTGCGATCGCTGAAACCGCACCGCAGGCGAAAGAACCAAGCATCACAGAAGTAAGCCGACGGAACATAGGGAAGGGTAAGCTGTCAAGCATCTAAATTGGGTTAGGTTGTCACTATCAACTATTCACTATCAACTATTCACTATCAACTATTCACTACTGGCGCTTGATTATGCCAATCAGTGCTTTTCTCGTAAGCATAGCCTACCCGAAATAGCAGATCCTCCCGTAAAACATTACTAATTAACTGCATTCCAATGGGAAGTCCTTGACTATCAAATCCACAAGGAATACTCATTCCTGGTAAACCTGCTAAATTAACGGGGATGGTCATTAAATCTGACAAATACATTGTTAAGGGATCATCCACCTTTTCCCCTGCTTTAAAGGATGTTGTGGGGGACGTGGGAGAAATTAAGACATCTACCTCCTCAAACCCTGCTTCAAAATCTTGCTTAATCAGGGTGCGTACCTTTTGCGCTTTAAGGTAATAAGCATCATAATAGCCCGCCGATAACGCATAAGTCCCTAACATAATGCGTCGTTTGACCTCAGCGCCAAAGCCCTTAGCACGGGTTTTTGTGTACATTTCCATTAAGTTATCACTATTTTCCCGAATTCCATATTTAACTGCATCATAACGGGCTAAATTAGCAGACGCTTCAGAAGGGGCAATAATATAATAGGTGGGCAACCCATAACGGAAACGAGGACAAGATATTTCTTTAACCGTTGCACCCAAAGTTTTAAGCTGTTCTAAGGCAGTATTAAGCGCTTTTGACACTTCTGGGGATAATCCCTCGCCAAAGGTTTCTGTAATAATCCCCACCTTAATTCCTTTGAGATCTGGTTTTAAAAATTGGGTATAGTCAGGGATCTCTCGGTTTAAACTGGTAGAATCTTGGGCATCATATCCTGCGATCGCACCTAAAACAATGGCCGCATCTTCTACAGTACGACTCAACGGACCTATTTGATCTAAGGATGACGCATAGGCCACCAAACCAAACCGTGAAACTAAGCCATAGGTCGGTTTTAAGCCCACAATTCCGCAAAAAGAGGCAGGTTGACGAATTGATCCCCCTGTATCTGAGCCTAACGATACCACACATTCATTCGCTGCCACTGCTGCCGCAGATCCCCCTGAAGATCCCCCAGGGACACGGGATAAATCCCAAGGATTAGCTGTTACCTGATAGCCAGAGTTTTCTGTAGAACTTCCCATTGCAAACTCATCTAAGTTCGCTTTTCCTACCATAACCGCCCCTTGTTCCTGTAATTTTCGGGTAACGGTGGATTCATAGGAGGGGACAAAGTTCTCTAAAATTTTTGAGCCGCAGGTGGTAGGAATACCGACGGTACAGAGATTATCTTTAATTCCGATGGGAATTCCTGCGAGTAACCCAATCTCTTCCCCTGACGCAATTTGTTGATCCACTTTACGTGCGGTGGATAATGCTTGTTCTGAGGTTAGACAGAGGAAGCTTTTCAGCTTTGGTTCTAACTTTTCAATCCGATCTAGGTATTCTTGAGTTATTTCAACAGCCGAACGTTCTTTTTTACTTAATTGTTGGTGTAATTGACGGATCGCTGACATGGTGTTTCTGCCATTTAGGGTGATGAGTCTGCCTTTGTCACTTTATCAGAAATCAGTGATCTCTGAGGAGAAAAAGGGATTTTAAGTATAGTATTTCTATTGCCCATCCTCTCAAACCATCTGGCTGTGATTGTGGTCACAAATTGCCATAAATTAAATTAAATAGCAAGAGCTACATATTTTTCCCGTCCATATTTTCTCTTAATCAGAATTAAACTCAAAAATAAGTAAATATATTGAATGAAGAATGAAGATCGTAGGTTTGGTATCACTATGATCACCCTTACTATATGATCCAGATTACTGTTATCTCTGATAAGAACCTAGATAATCGAAAGTATTAAACGAACTAACGCACATTTGCTGTCATGTCTTCTCAACACTCCTTCACCAACTTTCTCTTCTTCTCTCTCAAAGGATTTTTGACAACAATTGTTGTTTTGGGCATTCTCTTTGGCTATCCAGAAAAGATTGTCTATTCTTATATCATTGCCGTTGGTTCTTACCTAATGGCTCAAAGCACACAGCAAATGATTCATAATAATACAAAAGATCAGCACTATGCTTCATGAGCAACAAAGGTTCACATGAATTTTTGTTGTTAGGGAAAGGGACTTCACACCCTTCATAAGCCCAGCTGATCATTTATGTATTTGTACAGAGTAACAAGTTTAGCTTATTAATTAGGGAAAGGCGCTTAAGAATAATGATCTATTTTTCGGAGGCGATCGCTTTTAAACAAAACTTTTCCATCTACTGATTTTTTCCTTAATTCTCAGATTCACTCTCTGGGGGAATAACAGGAATCGGAATCCATTCTCCTGAAGAGGAAGGGGCAGGAGAGGGTATATCTGGTATCAATTCTTCTGTCGGAGAAGGAGAACGGTCAGGAATAGGCGTTAAGGGGGTTAATTCTGCCCCAGGGGGAATAATTGGTTCAGGATAAAGAGGGGTAATAGTTGGTTCTGGTGTGGGTGTGGGGGCTGCTTCTGGTGTGGGTGAAGGGGTTTCAATAGGAGTAGGGGAGGGGCTTTCTACAGGAGTAGGTGAAGGGGTTTCTACAGGGGTTGCAGTTTCTTCGGGAGTAGGAGAGATGGGTGGAGTATAACGAGGGGTAGGAGAGTTGTCAGGGGTGGGAAAGGTTTGAGGAGGGGGAGAATCAACCGGTTGAGTTGGAGCAGAATCTTGACTTTTTGGCATAAATAGGTTAAAAGCAAGGATAAAACTACCAATCCCTAATCCTGCTAATAAAAGGGGTAAAATAAACCAATTTAAAACTGGATTGATCCCTGATAGTTGCTCCCAGTCGTCATCCTCAGTTCCTTCTGTTTTCTCTGAAAATGGGGAAACTACCTCCGTTGCAGCAGTCACCATCTGACTAGGTGGGGAAGCAGAAGTCAACGCTGCTAACATCTGTTGGGCTGAGGAATAGCGATCACGGGGATGAAAACGAATGGTTTGGTCGAGAATGGTAGCTAGGGAAGGAGAGAGATTGGCAATTTGTTCTCGCCATTTTATTTCCCCTGTTTGGGCATCTGTTTCTAAATATTGAGGACTTTTACCCGTTAATAAGAAAATTCCTGTTAGCCCTAAACTATATAAGTCACTAGAATAGACGGGACGACCTGCTGCCTGTTCCGAAGCCATATACCCAGGTGTTCCCAACGCAACAGAATAAGCCGTTTTTCCTTGAGGGGTGACATAAGTTGCGATCGCTTCTTTCATCACGCCAAAATCAATTAAAACAGGTAATTGATCCTTATGACGGATAATAATATTATCGGGTTTAATATCACGGTGAATAATACGTTGGCTGTGAATATAGTCTATGATCGGTAAAATTTTGGCTAAGATGTCTCTTGTTTCTTGTGAAGATAAAGTCCCTTTTTGTTCAACCAATTGACTGAGGGTTAACCCATCGATCCATTCTTGAACTAAATAAAAATTATTATTTTCGGAAAAGTAAGCATAAAGTTGGGGAATTTGAGGATGCTTGTGTCCTAAGCTTTCTAAGATAGCAGCTTCCCGTTGAAAGCGCTCTTTTAACCAGTCGGGAATCGTAGGAGACTCTACCACTGGTTTGAGTTGTTTGATCACACATTTACGACTAGAGGGTAAATGAGTATCAATTGCTAAGAACGTTTCACCAAATCCACCTCTACCAATAGATTCAAGGATCTGATACCGATTATTTAACTGGTTCATTTTCTTACTGCGTTAATCCGTGTTTGAGAGCAAATCTAACCAATTCAGTACGACTATTGGTTCCTGTTTTACTAAACAGACGGCTAACATATTTTTCTACATTTCTCACACTGGTATTCAGTCGTGCAGCAATTTCTTTATTCATCAATCCTTCTGCTACCAAATCTAGGACACTTTTTTCTCTGGGAGTTAAGTCAATTTGGAAGGGAGGAGGAGTCGTTATCATTCCCGTATTGTTCCCCATTTTTTGCTTAATATCTAATAATTCTTGATAAATTTCGTCTAATTTACTGCTTTCTCCTTGAGAAACTTCGCTCACTTGCCGTCTTTTGAGAATATTTTTAATCAGAGACTCTAATTCATCGGGATCAAAGGGTTTAGACAGGTAAGCATCACATCCTGCATCATAGCCTTGAATGCGATCAGATGTCATACCACGGGCAGTTAAGAAAATAACAGGTAAGGATTGATAACGGGGATCATTACGGACTTGTTCGAGAAATTGATAGCCATCTACCTCTGGCATCATAATATCAGAAATAATTAAGTCAGGGGTGTCTTGCTGTAGCTGTTCCCAAGCTTCATTAGCGTTACTAGCATCTTTTACCGTAAATTCTTCCCCATATTCTAAAAAAGCTTTGACTGACTCACGAACACCTGGTTCATCATCCACTAGCAAAATTTTAGCAACATCTGACATGATGAAAATTTTCCTCGATATTATGGAACTTGATTTTCATTATATAGCAGAGGATAGTGTGGGGAG
>JBFRWQ010000390.1:0-3801 GCA_051439665.1 Microcystaceae cyanobacterium
CAGCATAACCACATTGCATTCAAGCGCAAAGATGATCAATTCAAATTGGCACATAAAATTTGTGACATGGGAGATAGTATCTTTGTCGAAGATATAGACTTTCGGATCATGGCCAAAGGTTTCTTAGGCAAGCATAGTTTAGATGCAGGATTTGGACAGTTTAGAACAATATTGCGTCATGTTTGTCGTAAAAGAGGAAAGTTCTTTGCTGAAGTTGATCATCGAGGCACAAGTCAAACTTGTCCTAATTGTCGTACCCAGGTGAGAAAAACTTTAGCTGATAGAGTTCATCATTGTCCTGAATGTGGTTATACTTGCGACAGAGACATAGCGAGTGGGCAAGAAATTTGTAATCGAGGAATCGAACAATTTAGTAGGCAGGGACTCTGCCGAACGGAAACTGTCTGTCAGGTCGAGGTATCGGGGGCTTTTCGCCTAGATAACTGGCGTAGGGGGACTATCCCTCTGTGGGCAGAAATGTCTCCCCGTGAGGTGGGAAGTCCTAACTCTACCGTAGGTTAATTGGGGAGGATGTCACGGGCGAATGACAAATTGTCCGGCCGCAAAAATGCCCTCAGCAGTGACTTCAAAGGAGTTTATATCAACTTCTGAGCCTAAATCAATGGTAATTTGCGTTTCTGGTAGGTTTTGACTTTGATAAGACTCAATACGCTTTGGTATGAGTCCTAATGTATGAGGATTAATGAGGGTTAACTCTGACTCGATTTCCAGGGGAATCAATTGGTCGCCTATTTTTAATTGCCCTAATAAGTCAAATTGAGCGCTATCTAGCTTAATAGACTGCCAGTGTAGCTCATAATCTTCATTTTGATGCTCTAGTCCTAAATTATCTTGTAATATTTGCCATAAATCATTTAAGCCCGATTCTAATAAAGCAGATGACAAAGAAGCTTGTAGATCATCTGTTGTTAAATAAACCTCTCCCTTTAACCAAATTGGTTCTAATAATCTAAGGGGTTTACCTCGTAACACTTGACCGATATTAATCCGAATATTTGTTCCTTGCAGTTGAATATCTCCGAGATGTAACCCTTGATAAACCGCCTTTGAACTGTCTAAAGAGACGACAGGGATGTATCCCCTTAAAATTTGTCGATCTTGACCATTAATTTTGAAGTTTAAATGTTCTACTTGTTCGACTTGCGATCGCAACCACAATTTTACTGCTGGAGACAGTACTTTACTAATGAGATCGGTTGACTGGCGAATCCACATAATTCATTAACCCTAGTTTGGCATAAGTCGTTAGACTGTCAATAAGCGCTTTCAGGTTTCCGATTATAGGACTTTCTCAACTATGGGGTTGCATTATTAGTTCCTAAATTAACAATTATAATAATATAAAATCAACAATAAAACATTTTTTAGATAAAAGATAACTATGATTTCTCTCAATCTATTAAAAATCCTTATGTTTCTCAGTTACCGAGAAAAGTCACAATTGAGTTAAAAGAGGATGTTTTTAATTTACAGTAACAAATTTATTGAACATCTATTATCATTTGTGCCACTTCCTATTTTTATACGATCGCATTATTGTTCAAGATAAGAACACCAATCACTCCACCCTCCCACATACAACTTAGCAGACTTAATCCCTGCCATTTCCAGAGAAAATAAGTTAACACAAGCTGTTACCCCCGATCCACAATAAACAATAATTTCATCCTTATTTTGATAGTCTTGCCAATGTTCCTGTTGAAATTTTAACGGTTTAATATACCCTTCTTCTGTAGTAATCTCTTGCCACGGCATATTAACTGCCCCTGGAATTGATCCTGCGATGGGATCAATGGGTTCAAATTTACCTAAATAGCGATCGCTGACTCGTGAGTCCACCAATACAACCGAAGGTTCATCCTTACGATTTTGCACCATTTCCCGATCTACCACCCAATCTTGATGGAGACGAGGGGTAAAAACACTTGCTTTAGGGGTAAATTCCTCGTTACTAATGGGATAACCTTCTTTTTGCCATGCTGGCCAACCCCCATCGAGTAAAGCCACATTATCATGACCAAGATACCGTAATAACCACCATAAACGAGCAGCAAAGGCCAAACGAGAACTATCATAGGCGACGACTAGGGTATCCTCTGTAATGCCAAGCTGACTAAAAGTGGTTTGTAATTGTTCTATGGTAGGTAAGGGATGACGACCGCCATGTTTACCCACAGGGGCTGATAAATCCAGATCTAGGTTTAAATAGACTGCGTTGGGAATGTGGCCTTGCTGATATTGTTGAGCGCCCCAATTGCGATCGCCCAATTGAAAACGACAATCCACGATCAGTAAATGGGGATGATTGAGATGATCGGCTAACCATTCAGGGGAAATAAGGGAAGAGGGAGAATTCATAAGGGTTAAGAACGAGAAAATTCCTTAATAACTAACAGACAATTACGCTGATCATCGGTTCGAGTATAACTAAGATGGGAGGCAACTTTTTGTAGGATCACAAGTCCTTGGCCGTGGGTTTGTAAAAAAGAGGGTTTAGTGTCAACTGTTTGTAAATAGCTTTCTAGATCAAATAAATCACCCCGATCCCAAATCCGTATTTCTAAACTGTGGGAATAAAGCAGTAATTGAACCTCAATGGGGATATCTAAGGATAGATAACGGTGAGCATGACGAACTGCATTGGTAAATCCCTCCGCTAAGGCTAATTGACACTCTAACCAATCTTTTTTAATGATCCAAGGTTGATACAATTGCTCGAACTTTTCCAACACTTGGTCAAGACATTGTAGATCGCTGTTGACCGTTAAGGTCAGGGTTTGCAGAAGACTCAAGGATTAATCCCCAAAAATTAACCGTTTCAATCAAATTATAATGAATGATAACTCTTATGAAACATTTTAGAAAAAGTGTTCATTGCTAACTATTTTAGCGGAAAATAGCGTTGATAATCGATGTTAGTTGTGAGGAGTCTCATTCAAATGAAAAATTTAACCAAATCTTTAACTAATCTAGCCATAGCGCTCCCAACTTTAGGTTATGTCGGCTTGAGCGGCCAAGAAGCGATCGCTCAAGAATCAGCCCAACCATCAGAATTCGCATCCCCATCAGAAGCGCTAACCCTACTACAAAACCGACCTCAGCTATCGTCCCCTCGCTTTCAACTGAGACAACCTCAGCAAAGTTTCTCTCTTCCTAAAGATGGTCAAATTAATCAAGTGACCAACGTTAACGAATTACAAGATGTAGAGCCAACTGCTTGGGCTTATGAAGCGCTGAGGAGCTTAGTAGAGCGCTATGGTTGTATAGTCGGTTATCCTGACCGTACCTTTAGAGGCGATCGAGCTTTAACCCGTTGGGAATTTGCGGCGGGTTTAAATGCTTGCTTAAATACGATGGAGCGACTGTTACAGGAAAATGTAGCGGTTTTACAAGAAGATTTAGACACCTTAAAACGGTTAGCTGAGGAATTTGAGACAGAATTAGCAGCCTTGGGGGTTAGAATTGATAACCTAGAATCTAGAGTTGCTTTTCTCGAAGAACATCAATTTTCCCCCACCACCAAATTAACGGGTGAAACGATTGCAGTGGTTTCTGGAGTCTGGGGACAAGAAACCGCTTCCCTCAGCCAACCAAAAGGGACTTCTATCAGTGATGGTCAAGTGGCAGTTAACTACCGTAACCGTCTAGAGTTTAATAGTAGCTTCTCAGGTCGTGATCGCTTACGAGTTCGGTTTCAAACCGCTAACTTTAAATTTGGTCGGGCGGGCAGTAACTTAACAGACTTCAACTTTAGTGCAGGGGGAGACAGTCGAGTTCGTG
>JBFRWQ010000391.1:0-10186 GCA_051439665.1 Microcystaceae cyanobacterium
GAATCAAGGACAGTTAAATCTACAAACAAGCAATTTGATTCAATCTTTAGTAACCTCTGAACAGTTAGATCAATCAGAAGGTGTTGATGCACAAATTATCGCTCGACGGAATCAGACATTGATGAAATTGGTAGATAATAATGACTAATCTAGGCATTTTTCAGCGATCGATCTGACGTAAAAGTGCAAGTAAGTTGGTAGAAACTGACCTATGCTCCTCTTGATCAGTGGCTTACGCTAGGTATATAGCTTACGCATCTTGAAAAATTCAACAGCCTGCTTTGCTTGTTTAAGAATTTCGGAATGTTCTAACCTCGATGCGTAGAGCTATTGTATAAGCATTCAAGGAGTCACTATGTTAAAAGCAACAAAGTCCATTGTCAGTTTAGTCGGATTTAGCCTCTTTTCTTTGACTACTCCCTTAATGACCAGTCATGCAATTGCCCAACAAGTTATTATTATTCCTGATGGAGGGGGATCTCGTGATCCTAAATTGGATAGAGCAAGATTAATTATTGAAACCCTACGAGGTAGAGAAGATATTCGGAATATTTCTTTGCAAACAGATTATAATGACATCATAACTGATGTCTGCTACGAAGAAAAAAGTACATGGCAGAAATTGGTGCGTCATGGAGCTAACCATCCCAGCGCTTATCAAGATGGGTATGGAGAAGGTCGTTTAAGCGCTCAAAGAGGTGATAAATATGAACCTCGTACAGCAGGTGGCGAATTTGGACGTGGTTTTGATGATGGCTACTACGGCAATAATAATACAGGTCAGAATCCTAATGCAACAGTGCAAGATTACTATGAAACTTATTCCAACTGGAATAGAAAGTGTGTAGATGTGTAACAATATACAATTATCCTGCGATCACTTTATCTAAGACCGTTATTCTCTCGTACCCAACTGAAGCGATCGCAGACCTCATTTTTGACAGGAATGGCACTTAATCATAGTCCATCATTTAATCACATTAATCATAGTTTAAGACAATAAACCTTGGATTTAGTATAAAACTAACAATCACGACTTAAATAAATGCGTCCATCAGGAGAAGTATAAACCCCTTGTGGTTCAATAATTGGATCTCCCTTTTTCCAAGGTTGAGAGGGTATATCAGGAATCGGTTGTATGGTATCAGGAAAATAAGACGGAACATTCATATTCCCTGGGCGAGTAGGGACTCCACCCGATCCTTTAATTGTAAAACTTCCGCCTTGATTTTGATTAGGAGTGATACAACTATTGGATAAAATTTGTTCAGGATCAATGAGAAATTCTGACAGTTGAACGATACTATTTTGAATAAAGGTCAGATCAGGAATAATAATGACTCCAGAGACTGCACCACTCGCATTAATATCTACTCGATCATTACCATCTAAGGTATCAAGGTTAGTGTCACTGAAAATAGGCTGATAACCATCACCAAAAAAGACTGGAGTATTAAATTGAATATTGCCACCTTGTCCATTGCGAGCAAAGGCCAAAACGTCACTATCATTAAATAAGATAATAGAATCTGCATTGAAGGTTATATTTCCCCCTCCACCTGCGCCATTATCAACATTGGTACGAATATCACTATCTCCTTGCAACCTAATTGCTGCTGCACTCAGGGTAATTTCTCCTCCTGATCCCTGATTGGCATTAGCTGTAATATCACTATTGGTTGCACTAAATAAACCCCTAACATTGAGATTAATATTACCAGAATCCCTATTTCCTTCTGAGCGAACAGTAATCCCTGACCGATTTTGCAGTTGGAGAGCATTAGTATTAATTTCTATCAATCCGCCTTCTCCTGTAAAATTACCCAATGCTGCTGTAGAAATCTGACTATTTTGATTGACTTCCAGTTTATTGCCCACAGTTAACCTGATATTTCCTGCATTCCCATTGCTATTTGTGGTAGCTGTAATTTGAGCATTACGATTTAACGATAAAGTATCATCGACATTAATCTCAATATTTCCAGCATTCTCTGGACTAATCGTAGAGGCTGAAATTAATGCACCCTCTGTGATGGTTAACCGTCCTGTTTCTATCACTACATTTCCTCCTTCTCCTTCAGGTTGAAACTCAAACCCTGGGATTCCAGTTGAGGTAAAAATACCACTAGGAAACCTCAGATCGGACGAACTGCCACTAATTTCTAGATAATTATTGGCTCTAATGTGAATATCTCCCCCATTACCCCGATCAAGGGTTGCTGCCGAAATTTGCGCACCATCACTAATTCTTAAAATATCTGTGGTAATTTCTAAATTTCCTGCATTTCCTCTACCAAAAGTGTCGGTATAAATAGCGCTATCAAAATCATCAATATTAATCGTATCTGAGGCATTAATGAGCAAATCTCCCCCTTCTCCAGAACTGTTAGCGTTAACAATTTCTCCACCTCCAATTACCTGTAAGGTTTGGGTTTGAATGACTATATTTCCTGAAGCGCCTGTTATGTCTTGACTTTCACCTAAAGAACCTGTGGCAATAAAACCATCATCAATCACGTTGACACTATTTTGGGCATTAATTATTAAATCCCCTCCTTTTCCCTGTCCTACTGTTGTGGTTTCAATTAAAGATGATCCCTGTACCGTTAAATCACGGGTTTCAATGATCAAATTACCACTATCACCCCGACTGTCGATCAATGTTCCTGTCCCCACAATAGAACCATTACTTAGATTGACAGTTTGACCATTGATTTTAATATCTCCCCCACTTTGATCAGCGCTGGTTAGGGATAAAATAGCAGCTTCGTTGGCTAAAAAGATGTTTTGACCCGTCACTTGGATTTCTCCCCCTCCTAAACCGCTACTATTGAGAAAAGCCAGTTGAGATAGGGTAATTTGACCTTGAGAAGAAACATCAATTCCCTCATAGCCTAATGCCCATCCACGGGTAACAGGCGTGAGACTGACATTTCCTTTTCCTGTAATGCTTCCTACTTCTATTCGTCCATCTAAGGCGGTTAAACTTCCCCCTGTTAACGTGACATCACCACCCACTAAGGCGATGGTTTCATTGGGAAACACCTGTAAACCGACTGGACGATTCGCAAGATCTTCGATAATAACTTGTACCGCTTCTAAGACTTCGGGGGGGCCTTCTAACAATTTAGGCAGATTCTGAAGCACATTCGTTAAGGGTTGTTCGGGTCCTTCCACCGTAATCGGTTGGGGGGAAGATGAGGTAAATCCTAGACCAATTGGGGTACTAACAGTTAAAAGTGGTGAAGATTGGGCAATATTGGCACTAAAAACCGTACCATCTGCAAATTCAATCTGATTGGCAGTGGTTGCAATAAATGATCCCCCTACGTTTAAACTGGCGTTAGGACCAAATAAAATACCGTTAGGATTAAGGAAAAATAAGTTGGCTGTTCCTAAGTCTTGGGGTTGAATTAAGCTCGATAAGTCATGACTGGGTAAAGATGGTAAATTAATTAGGAGATTATTAATCGTTTCTGCTTTAATAAGGGATAAATTGCCCAATATCTCTGAAGGATTATTTCCTGTTACCCGCAGTAAAATCTGATTGACTCCGTTGGGGTTGGTTAAAATAATTGTCTGTCCTTCACTAATATTAAAATCCTGGAAACTTTGAAAAAGATTATCCCCTCGAATTGCCCCCCCTTGAATCAGTTGTAGCAATTGATTGAAAGGGATAACGTAAGCGCTTTCAAGTCCTAAGCTAAGATCTGGTGTAATTTGTGCAATAGCAGGGTTGTTAAGCGAAAATAAACTTAAAGATAATAATAAACTGGTTAGGTAACGGGGTTTGAACATTTTTAGGTCACTCCTCAATTTTTTGCAGTAACATTAAGTCAATCCTTTTTTGAGTAAACCGTGTTTCTTCGATTTTTCTCCTATCCTCGCCTTTTGATACTGCTCTTTATCAGTAGCTTAGTCTTTTTTCTCAGTTTAGGCCAAGTTACAACCTCTCATTTTGCCTTCTTCCATTCTCCTCTGATGGCTCAATCTATTAATTCTCGTCAATGGGTAGAGGGAGGAATTGAGGCTTATCAAGGCGAAAGGTATGAAGATGCCATAAAACTCTGGCACAAAGCCTTATCTGTTGCTTCAGAGACTCAAGAAAAACAAATTATACTTGAAAATTTAGTAAGTGCTTATCATCAATTAAATCAAACGACTAAAGTATTAGAAACTTTGGAAAGATTAGAAGGATATGCGATCGCTCAGGAAAATACTGCCAAATTAAGTCAAATCTTAACGCAAAAAGCCCAAATTTACCTAGATATTGGTCAACCTCAAACAGCGATCGCTGTCTTATGCGCTTCAAAAGATCAAAAAACCTGTCAACCCCAAACCGCCTTAGCCCTGAGTCGTCAAGTAGAAAACACTGCCATAGAACGGTCAGCTTTAGGTATTTTAGCAGAAGCCTATCGCTTTACGGGTCAATATGACCAAAGCATCCAAACCCTAGAAACGGCTTTATCTCTCCCCACTTCTGAACTACAAACCTCCCTACAACAAAGTTTAGGAAATACTCATACGGTTAGAGGGCAATTATGGCAATTACGGGCAAAATCAGCCGAAAAGCAGAATATAAAATGGTTTAATACCTTTCAAGACCGTGCGATCGCAGATTATCAAGCAGCAGCAAAAAATTTCCGTTCTAACCTAACCCTATCTCAAGACTCCCTTGTCAAATTGGAGAATTTACTGAATTTAATTCGTCTCTCCTACTATTCTCAATACTTTAACCTTATTTCTCCTCAGCAAAGACAAAATGATTTAGCTCAAGCGCTAACCTTACTAGATACAGTCCCTCAAAATACAACCACTGTTTATGCAAGGATTGACTTAGCTACTTTACCCGCTTTTTCCTTACCTTTAAATAACCCTTTAACCCAATGTTCACCTAAATGGCAGTTATCTGACGATCAAAGATTAGAAATACTCGAAACTGCTTTAAATATTGCTCAAAAACTAAATCAACCTCCCACAGAATCTTTTGCATTAGGCGCACTTGGCCATTTTTATGAATGTCTTGGAAGATCAAAAGAAGCGCTAAATTTCACACAACAAGCAATTTTAGTAGCCAACCAAGATTTAAGCGCTCAAGATAGTCTATATCTCTGGGAATGGCAAAAAGGGCGTATTTTTCAGAGTCAAGGACAATTTAACCTAGCGGTGAATGCCTATCAAGATAGCTACAATACTTTAGAAAAAGTCCGCAGTGACTTATTAACGGCTGAAAGAGATGTGCAATTTGACTTTCGTGATAGTATTGAACCTATTTACCGTCAACTTGCCCAATTAAAACTACAAATCGTTGAATCTGAAAATTCATCCCCTCAACAGCAAAAAGAAGACTTAAATGATGTATTAAAGATTATTGATAATTTAAGACTAGCAGAACTGCAAAATTATCTGGGAAATGACTGTTTCCTACGACTTGATACTCCTATCTCACCCCCCGTCTCTTCCCTTCCTCAGACAGCCATTATTAATTCTATCATTTTTGAAGACAGAACAGGAATTATTGTTACTTTACCCAATCAAAGCCTAAAAAGTCACTGGATTAATCAAAATAAAGAGAGTATTCTGCAAACAATCCTTCAATTTCGCCAAAATCTCCTAGATGGATTTTTAAGTCTTGGCGATTATGACACTACCTTAGCAGAAACCCTCTATAACCAGATAATTGCACCTTATGAAGCTGATTTAGAAGCATATAAGGTCAAAAATCTAGTTTTCATCCAAGATAGTCTCTTTCGTACCATTCCCATGTCTGCGTTACATGATGGTGAACAATTCCTTATTGAAAAATACGCTGTCTCTACGACACCCAGTTTATCCCTAACCTCTCTAGAAAAACAGACTTTAAGCAGTGATAAAGCGCTTATTTTAGGCGTTACTGAAGACAGTACCATTGACGGTCAAGTTTTCCCTGCTTTAGATAATATTCCCTTTGAAATCGAAATACTGTCTCAACAATTCCCCAGTAAGCAAGCCCTAATCAACGAACAATTTACGCCCCAAACCCTCACCCAAACCTTAGATGAGACTAACTACCCCATCATTCATATTGCTACCCATGCACAATTTGGGACAATTCCAGATGATACCTTTCTGGTGGCGGGGAATAACGACAGAATAACCCTGACAAACCTGGAAAATACCCTAAGACAGTCCAAATCAGTAGAACTTCTTACCTTAACCGCCTGTGAAACCGCCGAAGGAGACGAGCGCTCTGCGTTAGGGTTAGCAGGGGTAGCTATCCAAGCAGGGGTAAAGAGTGCAGTTGCTTCCTTATGGCCAGTTTCTGATCAATCCACCTTACAATTAATATCGGCCTTTTATGAAGGGTTAACTGATTCAGGTTTAAGTAAAGCAGAAGCTCTCAGAGAAGCACAAATTCGATTAATTCAAGCTTCCCAAGATCCCAAGATTAACAATCAGTACAGCCATCCTGTTTATTGGTCTTCTTTTATTTTAATTGGTAATTGGTTTTGAGCTTTTCCCACTACTATGTCATCCCGTTTCAACTCTTCTGACATTGTGGTGAAGAATGTCTAAAAATATACAAATACTCTGCATAGCGCTATAACTGATTCTTACCCATAATATAGGTTGCTTCAATTGCCCGATCATCTCCTAAA
Organism: Microcystaceae cyanobacterium; assembly: GCA_051439665.1. Lineage (GTDB taxonomy): Bacteria > Cyanobacteriota > Cyanobacteriia > Cyanobacteriales > Microcystaceae > JBGTGT01. The sequence continues at coordinate 6,639 of JBFRWQ010000391.1, forward strand.
ATCATCATAGCGAAAGTAATCTCGGCAATTTCTGCGCTTGTGGTTGCAGCAAGGGACGGATTGCGCAGTTTCATCAGTGGGGTTGCTTGTGGGTTAAGAACAATAAAATCAGCTTCTTTCCCTACTTCAAAGTTCCCCAATTTATCCTCTAAAGATAAAGCTTTAGCTCCTCCTAATGTGGCTAAAAATAAGGCTTTAAATGAGGATAATTTTTCGCCTTGTAGTTGCACCACTTTGTAAGCTTCATTGCTGGTTTGTAATAAAGATAAACTGGTTCCTGCACCCACATCTGTCCCTAAACCAACTTTAATAGGTGTCTCAGAAGATTTTGCTTTATTCAGTTTAAATAAACCACTCCCTAAAAATAAATTAGAGGTGGGACAAAAAGAAATGGTTGATTTAGCTTCTGAGAGTCTTTGGAATTCTGATTCAGTTAATTGTATCCCATGAGCAAATATTGATCTCTCTTTCACTAAACCTGCTTGATCATAAACGTCTAAATAACCCTTAGACTCAGGAAAAAGTTCACGCACAAACTTGACTTCATCGACATTTTCTGATAGGTGAGTATGTAAATAAACATCAGGATATTCTTTTAATAATTGTCCTGCAAACTGCAATTGTTCTCTGGTAGAAGTAATAGCAAAACGGGGTGTTACTGCATAGAGCAAGCGCTCTTTATTGTGCCATTTATCAATCAATGCTTTGCTATCCTGATAAGACTGCTCTGCCGTATCTCTTAAAAAGTCGGGAGCATTTCTATCCATCATCACTTTCCCTGCAATCATTCTTAGATTACGCTTCTGTGCTTCTTCAAAAAAAGCATCGGCTGATTCAGGAAAAACCGCACAAAAGACTAATGCAGTGGTTGTTCCATTTTTCAGCAATTCATCTAAAAATAAGGCTGCTATTTCTTGAGCATAGGATTTATCTTTAAATTTCCCTTCAGAGGGAAAAGTATATTGATTCAGCCATTCTAATAACTGTTCCCCATAAGCACCAATCATACCAATTTGAGGATAATGAAGATGAGTATCAATAAATCCCGACATAATGACTCGATTGGGATAATGGGTTATGTTAATGTCTTGATACTTATCCTTTAACGCTTCATACTTACCAAAGTCTTTAATAATTCCCTGGTCAATAACTAATAATCCATCTTGCAAATAACGAACACTTTCTTGTTCAGATACATAAAAGGGGTCATCAACAAAGTCTAGAAATGAACCTCGAATAGCGTGGAGTGTAGAATCAATAGACATGAGAGGTTAGTCACTGGGTAAAGACTTAAGGAAGTTATCATGTTTACCTTGAGCATATTGTATAAAAAAATACAAAAAATCCTAATTATCCCCCCTAAGCTTGCCATAATGTTTAATCAATTTAAGTAATCTACATATTGAGGTCTGATCGGAAATGAGTAATGACATTAATGAGTTAGAGGTGGCTGAAGAGTTAGAGCCAACTCCAACGATTCAATATACAGGATGGCAAGGACAAGTTGCCGATTATTTTAAATTTAGTCAATTTAACACCACCTTTCGTACCGAAATTTTGGCAGGGGTAACAACTTTTATGACAATGGCCTATGTGCTAATTGTTAATCCGATTATCCTGTCTGATGCAATTTTCCTCAATGAAGCACAAGATTTATTTTCCGAATTAGTGGTAACAACTGGGTTAGCGGCTGCCATTGGGACAATTATTATGGGCTTATATGCTAACTATCCCTTCTGTCTAGCGCCTGGTATGGGATTGAATGCCTTTTTCGCCTATTCCGTGGTATTAGGGCTAGGTATTGACTGGCGGTTAGCATTAGCCTGTGTCTTTGTCGAAGGCTTAATCTTCATTTCCATGACATTGACAGATATTCGTCGTCAAATCATTAAAGCGATTCCTTCTAGTATTAAAAGCGCAACTGGGGCAGGAATCGGTCTTTTTATCGCCTATTTAGGCTTAGGGGGTAGTGTTGACACAGGAGGCGCTGGAATTGTTGTTGCTAACCCAGTCACAAAAACCTCTTTTGGTAGTTTAACCGAACCTAATACTCTCATTGCTTTAGCAGGTTTATTAATTACCTCTGCCTTTGTGGTTAGGCGCATTAAAGGAGGACTTCTTTGGGGCATTTTAGCTACAGCAGTATTAGGTTGGATTTTACAAGTTACCCCTCCCCCGACAGGAATTATTGCCCCACCTCCCTTTCCCACTCATTTATTTGGACAATCAATTAAAGGGTTGGCTGAGTTAAATGGCGACACCATGTTTAACTTTATTGCTGCGTTATTTGTCTTTTTGTTTGTTGATATGTTCGACACAATTGGGACTCTAACGGGTGTAGGGATGAAAGCAGGGTATATTGACGAAAATGGGGAATTACCCCGTGCCAATAAAGCCTTAATGTCAGATGCAATTGCAACCACTGCCGGTGCAGTCCTTGGTAATTGTAGTGTTACCACCTATGTTGAATCTGCGTCTGGAGTAGCAGAAGGGGGAAGAACTGGATTTACTGCAGTTGTCGCTGCTGTTCTCTTTACCTTATCTATTTTCTTTGTTCCTCTCCTACAAGCGATTCCTGCTTATGCAACTACTTCAGCCTTAGTCATTGTGGGAGTTTTAATGATGTCTAATGCGTTGAGTATTCGCTGGGGAGATTTAGGGGAAGCGATTCCTGCCTTTTTGGTTATTTTCATGATTCCTCTTAGCTTTTCTATTGCTGAAGGATTAGCGATTGGTTTTATTGCTTATCCCTTAATCAAGTCTTTCCAAGGGAAAGCTCACGAAGTTCCTATTGCAACATGGGTATTAGCTGCGATCTTTGTCGCTAGGTTTGTCTTTATGACATTAAGTTTTGGTGGTTGATTTAGTTGTCAATCTATCTGTAAGTTGGGGAAGGGATAATATTCCCTTCTTTTTTTATTACAGGCAAGATGCCTGTATCACTTAACTATTTTGATGGTAGATGTTGTTGGGCTTTAGCCCTTAATTACTTCTTTCTACTAAAACGGGGTATTAGTGATTAGTAGAGTAACAGGCAAGATGCCTGTATCACTTTACTATTTTGATAGTATATGTTGTTGGGCTTTAGCCCTCAATTACCCCTCTCTACTAAAACGGGGTATTAGTGATTAGTGGAGTAACAGGCAAGATGTCTGTATCAATTTTGTTATAAGACTAATTGTCTCCCGTGGCGATGTCTTCGTCTTCGATTCTTATGTTGACATTCCTGTTGTATAAAAGGCGCTGTTTCTCGACTTTCTGCACATCGTTGAAATGCAGGAAGATGATTTTCCTGAGAGGCTCTTTGTAGGTTGAAAAAGACACGCTGAACATCAGGATAATCTTGGGTTAACATCAACAGTCGTTCATACATTTCTCTGTTTTCGATTTCTCCTTGTACCCCATTTTGACAAGCTTCTACGAGGGAATTAGGGGCTTTAACTTGACTCGGCCATTGATCAACTGGAATGGGTAAATTATATTTGTGAAACAGAGAAGTCAGCGCTTGAATATGTCTTTCTTCTGATTGAACAATATTAATAAATGGT
>JBFRWQ010000392.1:0-3011 GCA_051439665.1 Microcystaceae cyanobacterium
GTAGGAACAGTTGATCAAGGAGAAACCATTGAAGAAGCAATAAATAATCTTAGAGAAGCAACTCGTCTTTATTTAGAAGAATGTCCGACTGTTGATCTAACTCCTAAATTTGTAACGACAATGGAAGCCAGTTATGAAAGTACTATTTATGCCTAGATTACCCAGAATATTATCAAAATAGAGCTTTATACTTAATGAATTTAACTATCAACTATCAACTATCAACTATTAACTATCAACTATTAACTATCAACTATCAACTATTAACTATCAACTATCAACTATCAACTATCAACTATTAACTATCAACTATCAACTATAGTGATTTCCATTGCTCTAATAAAGCTTTTAAGCGATAAAAAGATTCCTTGGGTTGTCCTTCTGTATTTAACAAGCCACCATGCGCCCAAAAATGATTAATGCTATCAGAAAAATCCCACCAAGTAATCGCTTCAATGTAAGATTTACTATAACAAAGGGTGTAAAACTGCTCAATCCAATCAGCTTGAATAGTTTCTGACCAAGGTTTGTGCCATAATCCAAAAGGAATTTTCATAAAAGAATTTTCGTCTTCCTCAGTATCAGACGGGACCCCCAATTCAGTGATATGAACAGGTTTGCCTAATTGGCCAAAGCGCTCTAACATACGATTAATTTCTAATAAATCGTGATTAGGATAATAAAGTTGTAAGCCAATCGCTTCAAAGGGAACATTAGCTGCTAAACAGGCTTTAACATATTGATAAGGGGTATCAGGATTGGTTTCTTCTAAGGTGCGATATTTAGCCCACAAACAACAATTATTAATCACTCGATAAGCATTTTTGTTTCCTTGATGAGTCGCAGTTGAAGCTACCCGTGATAGTTCGACTAATTCGGATGAAGAATAACCTGGCACATTAGCAAAGGCTAACCCACTTCCTTCATTTATAACATCATAATAGGGTAAGCGATCGCCAAAATGAGTTGTTACTGTTTCTATGTGTTGTTCAATTTTACCCTTCATAGAAGTAAAGGCGGTATCTTCTAGCCAGTAGGGGATACCATATTCGGCAAACCAAACTAAAGGATGTCCTTTTGCTTTAATTTGGTTTTTCCCTAACCAATCCAACATATTATCTACATTTTCGTAGTCTCTTTTCCCTCGTTCCCTTTCAAAACTACGCCAATAGAGGGGAACAGTGGCATAGTTAAATAATTGGGCAAAATAGTTATTGTAGTCTTCTCCTGCATAGGGAAAACCAAAAAAGTTACAACCAAATTTAAACTGTGGCCGTTTTCCTCGTTTAGCAATATCATATCTGGCTTTAGCTAAAACCGCTTCTTCTCCGGCCCATAAAGTCTCATAAAGGCTTTCTTGACACCATTTTACCTGTTGAGTTCTCTCTGGGCTATTTTCAGCATTTCTGAGATACACTTTCCCCCGATGGAGTCGAGTGGTAATAGAAGAAGGAAGGGTATAACCTTCTGATTTCCCGTCATCAATAAAAGTTTGAATACGGTGTAATCGAGTTCTAGCTAATTCTAGGGGAAGGTTGAGGGGAAAGTCTTCGATTTTGTATCCTTTTCCTTGATTATCTGCATATAGATAGACTCTGCCAAACCCATAGACAGGAATCACCATCGATATGATAACAGGGAAGGTAGGAAGGGAGGAGATTAAATCACCATTTTTAACCTGGCGTTGGGGGGTTAAAAGGGGACTTTCCTCTAAATCAAGGAAATAAAGGCTTTTCCAACCCTCTTCATCTAAGGGGTTTCCTTGAAAGTCTGTCCCTTTGATAGTAATTGTTGCGTCTGAAGTGCTTTGTGCAGCGACAGGGGGCATTTTGTGATGGAGTAGGGGAAATAGGGTTAATCCGGTGGTAAATTCTAGAAAACGACGACGGGGAATCATAGAAATTATGAATTATGAATTATGAATTATAAATTATGAATTTTAATCAAAGAGCTTTTATCAATTCCTCTCTACTTATTAACATGATAATTAAGTTTAACATATTCATAAGCTAAGACGTATTTAAACTAGGTATTGGTACATCTCTCCTGCCTCCTGCCCTCTGCTATAATTGTCACCTAATTACCTTAACAGATGCAAGACAAAACGCCATGACAACAGCAATCGACATCGGGACATTAATTATAACGACTCCCGAAACCTGTGGAGGCCGTCCAAGAATCGCAGGAACGAGAATGACGGTTCAAAGTATTGCAATGGATTATCGAATAGGGATGAGTGCTGAAGAGATTGCCCAAGAATATCCTCATTTAACCTTAGCACAAATTTATACTGCTTTAGCTTATTATCATGCTAGTAAAGGACAAATTGAAGCTGATATCTTAGCCTATCAAGAAGATTGTGTAATGTGGGAAAAAGAATTATCTGAATAATAAAATGATTGATATGAGTAAAATTTGTTTATATTTAGATGAAGATGCAGGTAAACGAGCTTTAATTGGTGGTTTACGTCAATTCGATATTGATATTTTAAGCACAGCCGAAGCTAATAATCTTCAAAAAAGCGATGAACATTAGGGCTACAGCCCAACATCAGCTATTTATATTGCCTCATTTTAGCTGAAACAGCCCACTACAACTGATTTCTCACCCAAGACCGAAATGCTTTCACTAGCGCTAGGTAATCTGTCGTTCCCGCTTGTTGTAAAAATTCAGCTATCTCTGGAATCGGTAAATTAGGAAAAAATTGACTCCCTTGGGAGGTAAGATAAGCGCTATTTTGTAACTGATGGATGACAAGAGATTCTCCATTATAAATCCAAACCTCTGCTATCTCTAAATCTGCATAAACCTGAAGGCGATTTTGAGAACTACTGGTAACATCAATTTCCACGACTAAATCTGGTGCAGGGTCTTCTGTTAAGTCTAGCCGTTTTTTTCCTTGAATTGCCTTGATGTTGTTAATATAGAAACATTCATCTGGTTCTGCGCCACTAAGTTGAGGACGCTTGAAAGTGGTTGAACCCAATGGTTCAATCTGAATCTCCAGTTC
>JBFRWQ010000393.1:0-4091 GCA_051439665.1 Microcystaceae cyanobacterium
GACATTGATTCGGGTTTAAGTTTTCTCCTTTTTCCTCTTTGATTTCATAGACAAATTGAGCGACAAAATAACGAGCATTGTACTTAGGGATGATTCTAAATTCTCGAATCTTTTTCCCTCTAATCATCGGGGGAATAGAGAATTTAAAGGGTTTAAACACTTCCCCATGAGTTTCCCGATAATTGCGCTTAAACTCGTTAGAAACGGAAAATTGTACCATCCCATTCTTGAGATAAGGTTGGGGATAGACTAGAGGAAAATAACCCTCTTTGTTTAAATAATGGGGTAAAGAAACTTTAAATCCTAATTTCCCCTCTTTCTTCATTGCTAAGAGCTTAAAGCACCCTGACATGGCTTCATCTACTGACTTTAGACATTGTTGCGCCACTTGAGAGTGAAGTAAGCCATAGTTCTCATTATCCTTACAATAATGATAATTAGATTCGTAAGACAAGAATCGGTTTTCAGCAAAAAAGAACTGGCGAACACTATATAAGCCCACATTATACATATTCTTAGCTAAACGGCATTGAGAGCGCAATATTCCATACTGCTCTGCTGTCAAGTTGCGAATTTGTACCGATTGGGTGAGTAGCATTGGCACTTCTTCAATAAGATTTTGTTTACTGAGATAATATCATATCAGTAAAACTTTTGGCAAGTGGTGGGGAAAGATTTATGGTGAACGGAAAAAATTCATCCCCAACGTCAGACAATGGGGTATTCTTTTTCCCGTTCTGGTTTTTCTAGTATTTGATAAATAACAGACATCAAAATAAAACAATTGATGAAATCGCTTTTATCTTGGCTACCTGATGGAATTTAATTCATCTGGATCAATATCATCTATCATCCTTTTTCATTTACCAAAGACTTAAAAATTAGATTAGGGAAAAAGTATGACAATTATTACTAAAAACGCCCAAGTTGTAACTTAGACAGTTAATCTTTAGTAGCTATTATTGTACTATAAAGCTTTGGGATTCAGGGTGTTTGCTACCACAAGCATGAAGTTAAAAATTAATCTTTCTGGTAATCTAGATAAGTAGCCATTGATTAAACCCGTTACGCCCGATAATATCGCACGCTTGTATTTTATGACTAATCTCCCTCAGACGACACAACACCGACTACAAAAATTGCCTCAAATGCCCAGCGTCTGGGAAGGAGATCGTCGTCCCCTTTCCCATCTCAATGAAACAGAAATGGGTGATCGGCCATCTGAAGGAGAATGTATTATATGGGTAGATGGCTCAGAAGGGTTTGTCAGAGCAATGGAAATTGTCTCCCCAGAAACAGGTTTAGAAGCGGTAGTACGAACGCTCATTAAAGCGATTGAAAATCCCCACAGTCCTGCTCAACCCGCCCGTCCTCAAAAAATTGTGGTTCGTAATCGAGAAATTCAGTTTTTTCTACGAGGAGCGCTGCAAAACCTCGATATTGCCATCGATTATGTCCCAGAATTACCCATTATTGATGAGTTATTCCGCAGCTTTGAAGCGGTTAATCAATCCCGTCCCCCAGCACTTCCCCCATCTACTGAACCCATTTTAAGGGACTTAGCGGCCACCATCTGGTCTTGTGCGCCGTGGGAAGACTTAGCAGATTATGATATCATTGCCATTCATCTTAATCATAGTGGTATCGACACGCTCTATGCCTGTGTTATGGGTATGATGGGACAAGAATACGGGGTTATTTTCTATCGCTCTATTGAATCATTAAAGCAATTTCGCACCGCAGCCATTACCCAAGAAGAAACCGATGCACTAGAACAAGCTTTCTTATCTCAAGATTGTTGGTTTTTAAACTACGAAGCCCAAGAATTTGTTGATGAGGATGAAGACTTAGCTGATTTAGATCCCGATGAAATCTATCCTCTCTTTGGTAGTATTCACCCCTATGAAGGAATCAGACCATTTTTAGACGAAGAAGAAGGAAAAACCCTCTGTTATGTCCTAGAAGCCTTTGTTAATTTTATGGATGATTATAGGGAAGACTTATCAGAAGATCCGATTCCTGAATTGAAAGAATGCTACGATATTAATCATAAAATTGATTCTAAGCGAACCCCAACCCTATCCATTGAAGTTTCTACCCTACCCGATTTAGCCAATGAACTCCTAGATATGTTGGATTTAGGAGAAGATTCCCCCTTTTCTTCTCCTGATAATGTAAAACTGTCTATTCGTGATGATTTGATTCCTGATAATGCCTTTCTCAGTTTAGGAATGATTCCCTGGTCAATTATTGAACGATTAGAAGAACGCCCTAAAACTTACTATCAAACCAGTGGAATTAACTATCCTATTGAAGGGGAGGGAATGCCAGTTGTATTAATTCAAACTTCTCGCCCGAAAGCGAAAGAAATGATTCAAACCCTACAGCAATCGGGGGGACTTAAGGGAATTTGTTTTAATCCAGGGGAAGATTCCATGTCAGACACCCATTATGATTTGGGTATTTTACAGACAGAAAATGGAGATTTATTTATTTTTGGTGAATTTCTGCAAGATGATCCTCAACATAAGGAAGCTCGTAAAAAATGGGATCACCGTTGTCAAATGACTGAAGGTTGTTGTGGCTTAATTATTGCAATGGGGGTGACAGGTTCATCGAAGGGGAATCCACAGTTATCAGATATGTTAGCAGTCTTTGAGGCTCAATCTATAGATACTAAGGGATTAGCAATGGGGGTTTTACAGTTAATGCCAATGATGGATGATATATAATAGGAGATAAATCTTTGTGATCAAAGGAAAATTCTCTTATTTCTTCCCTTGAAGGTCATTATGTAAGGTTTAATCTTAACTTTTCTGACACTATGAATATTAACAAAAAGAGCCGAATAGCGATCGCAGTGCTTGTCTTAGTCAGCGCTTTTCATCCTACCGTTTATGCAAAGAGCAGTATTAAAAAGCTGGTGCAAGATCAAGTAACAACATCACAAATGATCATCGGACAAACTATGCCTGGTGGATGGTCAGAGATCGCTACTGACGACCCAGATGTGAAGAAAGCTGCGGAAAAGGCTATTTCATTTCAGGCTGACAAGACAGATGAATCTCTTGAGTTACTATCAATTGAACAGGCTAAACGTCAAGTAGTAGCAGGAATGAACTACGAATTAAGATTAAATATTGAGCGTAATGGCCAAGAAACCACAGCAATGGTGATAATTTGGGCAAAACTGGATGGTTCTTATCAAGTCACTGAATGGTGGTGGAAAGGTTGAGGACATCCCAATCCAAAAAAGAGATGCTTGTTCCAAGGATCACAACCTACTTCCTACTTCACACCCTTTGCATAGCACGATAATTCTAATTTTTAGCATTTAATAATTCAGCAATTAAGGGTTTATCTGTTGTTAGTTGACTGACTCCTAAGACTGAAAATCCTAATAAGTTTCCGTCTTCATCAACTCTTTCCATAATTGCATCATTATCGGTTTCTCTCATGTATCCTGGTTGCTCAGAAAACAACACTTCTAAATAGTCTCCTTCCTTATCAAACCAAATTTTTAGGGTTGTTGCCATAATAATTTTTCTTTTTTGATACGGAGGTTAATGAAAAAGCATCTTCATACTCCATTGATCCCATTTCAGGATGTTGCAGAAGGGAGTAGGTAAGTTTTGTAAAAACAAATCTACTGTTTTTTGAAACCGTAGGGTGGGCAAAGCCTGATCAGCCTTTGAAACTAACGAGAAATTAATGTACCTTACCCACCTTACCAATCATAGTACTAATAACAACGAATTTAATCTCAGAAGACTAATGATGAAAACGAATCCCTAAAAAGACATCATAAAGGAAACTACCAAAATTCTTTTTTTCTAATAATCCGAGGGACTGATCACAACCCTTCTTATCCAATAACGGCTTCATCTTATAATAAGCAGGTTGATATTGATACCAAGGAATAGATGGCCACAAATGATGAACTAAGTGGTAATTTTGCCCCAAAATCAAAATATTTAAAACTGCCCCCGGATAAACCCTAGCATTCTTCCAGCGATTTCGCTCTTTAAACGGACGATGGGGTAAATAATCAAAGAATAATCCTAAAGCGACACCAACCACCAAAGCCTGTC
>JBFRWQ010000394.1:0-6053 GCA_051439665.1 Microcystaceae cyanobacterium
CCCATAAAAATAGCTGGATTATCACTATTATTTTCAGGATTAAGAATAACAAATAGCCCAGGATTGATCGCAACATTCTTATTAATTGGATACAGATATTGTGCTTGAAGATGCCATGCACTATCAGGATCTTCTACCCCACTTTCATTAAAGGTTACTTTAGGCGGTTGTCCAACAACCAGGCCAGCAATTCCTCCTTCTTTACCCACATCTAAAAAAGCTAGAGTCAGCGCCCAATTTAAGATATTAGCCTGATCCTTTTCATTAACAATTGTACCCCGAAAACCATTACCTGACCTTTCTGCGTAGGCTTGTGACCAACCCACCCAACCTGATAAATTAAAATTGGATGCTAGTTGAAAACTTGACTGGAATCCAAAATGATCAGCAGAAGTGGGTAAAGAGCCAAAAGGACGGTTGGCTAAAAGACTTCCCGTAGCGCCCGAAACAAATCCCTCTTGAGTAGAATAATAAGCACGTACATAAGTTAACCCTAAATTAATTGTATCAGTGGGATTAATCCCTAACTGAGTAATCGCTGCATAAGAGCCATTAAATACCCCAGCCCCTAATTCAGGATCATTGGCTCTACGGGCTAAATAGCCTGCCGATAGATCAACAGTTTTATTAAATTTGTAAGTCCCACTGACACCTGCTCCTAATATTCCTTGATAATAAATAGGATTATGACGACCAAATCGAGAAATTGAGCCTTTTAAGGGATGGAAGAAAAAACGACTATAATTGGGAAGGTTAGCATTATAACGTCCCCCAGTTGCATCAACAGAAATTCTTAATTTTTTGCCGACTGGAAAACGATAAAATAATCGACCAATTTCTATATTATTATCATTATCTAAATCAAAAGGGAGTCTGGTCATTTGTGTTCCTGTAATTCTTGGACCAAATCTTTCTGCATTAACTGCATCTAATCTGACTTTTAATAAGTCTTTTCCCGTAAAACTGGTATCTATATTGAGTCTGACTCGATTATCTAAAACGGTTTGGCTGTCTAAATTTTGCTCACTATTCGCTATTTTATCTCCAAAAGAATTTGTTAAAGAAAAGGCAATTTCTCCTTTTAATTTAGTTGTCGTGGTAAATTGATGATCTTCTAACCAAGCCGTCCGACTTTCTAAATTGTCAACTCTTACCTCTAAAGCCGTTAATTCAGTATCAAATTCTTCAGCTAATCGTTTTAAAGTCTCTAAATCTTCCTGTAAAATGACTAAGTTTTCCTCTAACAGTCGTTCAATGGTATTGATACAGCTATTTAACCCTGCTGCAAATTCCCAACGGCTTAAAGTCCGATTCCCTTGATAAGTTTGGTCGGGATAACCCACAATACAGCCATAGCGCTCTACTAAACTTCTTAAGGCTTCATACGCCCAATCTTCTGGAGAAATATCTCGCAGTTGATCAACATTAGTGATCTGTTCTCTTGAGTTTTTCGGTGACTCTAAGCTATTAACTGATTGTCCCCAAACAGGTGAAGTAGATAATAGCAAATGGCTACCAATAAATGTAACGATTGTTCCTATCGCATTTGGATAAAATTTCATACTGAACCCTCACAACAAATCTTTGTTTTTTATCGTCTTATTGTAAAAAAAATATTAAAGGTTGTCAAAAGACAAGTTGTCAAACTAGCAAAAACGATCAATTGATCCTATCATTAATTTTTCAGCTTAATAATTATAGTTTTTGAGGAAATAAATCAATCCTATTCATTATTTTGGGTATCTATTGTTATCAGATTATAACAAATACGACGGTGTGTCTTTTGACAAAACCAAATATTTTAGATAACTCTAGATATAAGAGATCGTGATCAAATTGTTATGGCGTTGAATCCTTTAGCTCACAAACCTTTTCATTTGTTCAAATCCATTTTGCCAGAGTTAGTCGGATTAACCTTGTTTCTGGGATTATGGCAATGGGGAGCAATGCGTTATGGCTCAGTGGTTTTACCGTCTCCGTCAGAAACTTGGGCGGCCTGTCACAATTTAGCCATCACAGGTAAGCTAAAGGATGAACTCCTTATTACCAGCTTTCACTTAATGAGTGCGTTAACCTTGGCCATCACCTTGGGTATCATTCTGGGGATGATTGCTGGGCTTCAATCAGGGTTTGAGCGTGCCATGAGTCCTATCATCAGCGCTTTTCAAGGTGTTCCTCCCATTGGGTGGATTGTCTTGGCTTTACTTTGGTTTGGTACGGGGAATGGTACACCAATATTTACAATTACAGTGACGATTCTGCCTATCCTCTTTTTCAACACAATAGAAGGGATTCGCACTTTTCCAACTTCTTTATTAGAAATGGCGCATTTATTTCGCACACCTCGTCGCATACTCTTAAGTGATCTCTATTTTCCCCATTTGCTCACCTATCTTTTTCCTGCTTTATTGAGTGCATTGGGGTTAGGTTGGCGAGTAGCGGTAATGGCTGAGTTATTGTCTTCTGAAAAGGGAATTGGCGCAGCGCTGAATCTGGCTCGTATTAATTTGGCCACAGATGAAGTGATGGCTTGGATTATTCTTGTTGTTATCTCTATTTGGATATCTGAATATTTCTTTTTACGACCCTTACATCGTTGGTTACAACCTTATAAATTATGAATTATGAATTATGAATTATGAATTATGAATTATGAATTATGAATTATGAATTATGAATTATGAATTTGCCTTCCTTTCTATAGTAAGATGTAATTAGAATTATGAATTATGAATTATGAATTATGAATTATGAATGGTAAATTATGAATTTGCCTTCCTTTCTATAGTTAAGATGTAAAATGAATTGCGGAAACCAATTATGAGCAAGTCAACCAGAGATATTAGGGATAGAACATTTAACTATGCTTTGAGAGCGATTAAACTCTATCAATTTCTACAGGAAGGAAAGGATAGCGCAGGGTGGGTGATCGGAAAACAATATTTGCGCTCTGCTACCTCTATTGGAGCTAATGTAGAAGAAGCACAGTCAGGACAAAGTACAGCAGATTTTATCCACAAATTAAGTATTTCGCAAAAAGAAGCTAGAGAAAGCCTATACTGGCTACGCTTACTCTTAAAAGCTGAAATAGTCCCTGCTACTCGTCTAGAATCCTTAATCCAAGAAACCAATGAACTCATTGCTATAATTACTACCATTATCATCAACAAAAAAAACAAGTCATAATTTACCATTCATAATTCATAATTCATAATTCATAATTTAGAAAATTCATAATTCATAATTTAGAAAATTCATAATTTAGAAAAGTCATAATTTTTAACTATTTCTTAATCCTAACCCCGATTTAGGATGCCTGACCTCACAGTAAGATTTAGATAGGTTAATTGACAATTCTTATCAACTAATTCGACACAGCCTTAAGTCAATTGTCAGTCTAACGTTCAATTTAAAGGAAAAATTGTATGGTAAAACCAATCCTTGCCTTAATTGGCAACCCCAACTGTGGTAAAACCACCCTATTTAACGCTCTAACGGGAGCTAATCAGCGTACTGGTAACTGGCCAGGGGTAACAGTAGATCGCAAAGAAGGTCAATTTAAACATGAAGGACAAGAAATTACGATTGTTGACTTACCTGGTGTCTATTCCCTTGATGTGGAAGATGAAGCAACAGGAATGGATGAATTAGTCGCTAGGGATTACTTACTATCGGGTGAATCCGATTTAGTGATTAATATCGTTGATGGGTCGAATTTAGAGCGTAACCTCTATTTAACCACCCAAATCATGGAGATGCGTCTGCCGATGGTGGTTGCCCTCAATATGATGGATATTGCAGATAAACGAGGCATTACCCTTGATGTTAACCTTTTACAAGACCGTTTAGGCTGTCCTGTTATGCCCATGAATGCAGTTAAAGGGGAAGGGGTTAGAGAATTAGTAGATAAGATTGGGGAATTTGTCGAAAATCTCCATCAAACCACCAGTTATGTCGCCTATCCTGCGGTCATTGAAGAGGCACTTACAGAAATTGTCCCTTACATTACCGAACATAGCAACCAGCGTATTGTTGAGCCAAGATGGACAGCCTTAAACCTACTACAATATGAAGATAGAATTGCCCCTGAATTAGGAGGAGAAGAATTATTAGAGATGGTGGTGAGACATCGCCGTCAAATTCATCAGGTATTAGGGGAAGATATCGATATTTTAATCGCTGATAGTCGTTATGGCTTTATTCGTCAAGTAACAGAAGGAGCAAGCCAGCGCCAAGGAGAAGCCAGTCATACCACATCAGATCGTATTGATCGCATTGTACTCCATCGCTGGTTAGGGATTCCCATCTTTCTTGGGGTAATGTATCTCATGTTCTTATTTACCATCAATGTCAGTGCAGCATTTATTGATTTCTTTGATCTTGCGGCTGGCACAATTTTTGTCGATGGGTTAGGGAATATCCTAGCAGGAATTGGCTTACCAGGCTGGTTAATTGCCTTACTCGCAGATGGTGCAGGTGGGGGGATTCAAACCGTTGCTACCTTTATCCCTGTGATTGGCTTTATGTTCCTCTTCCTCTCAATTTTAGAGGATTCAGGTTATATGGCACGGGCTGCTTTTGTGATGGATAGATTGATGCGTTTAGTTGGTCTGCCAGGGAAATCCTTTGTTCCCATGTTAGTCGGATTTGGCTGTAATGTTCCTGCGATTATGGCAACACGAACATTAGAGAATTCCCGTGATCGCTTAATGACGATTATGATGAACCCCTTTATGTCTTGTGGGGCAAGATTACCCGTTTATGCCCTATTTGCTGCCGCTTTCTTCCCAGTTGGCGGTCAAAATATCGTGTTCGGCCTCTATCTCTTAGGCATTGCCGCAGCGATCTTTACAGGAATTATCATGAAAAGAACCCTGTTAAAAGGGGAAGTCAGCCACTTTGTCATGGAATTACCCCCCTATCACCTACCTCGTGTGAAAGGCGTATTAATTCGGACTTGGGAGCGCTTAAAAGCCTTCCTCTGGAAAGCAGGACGGGTGATCGTTTTAATGGTGATGGTGTTAGGATTATTAAACTCAGTGGGTATGGATGGCTCTTTTGGCAACCAGGACAGCGATCGCTCAGTCTTAAGCGCTACCAGTAAAGCAGTAACGCCCATCTTCTCCCCAATGGGGCTAGAAAAAGACAATTGGCCAGCAACAGTGGGCATTTTCACAGGAGTGTTTGCCAAAGAAGCAATGGTGGGTACATTAGACTCCATCTATGGACAACTCGCCATTGAAGATGCAGGAGGAGAAGGAGAAGAAGACGGTGGATTTAGTTTCTGGGGAGGAATCGGGGAAGCATTTGCCTCTATTCCTGCTAATTTAGCCGATTTACCCAATCAATTACTAGATCCATTAGGTTTAAATATTGGAGACACCACCGACGTAGAAACAGCCGCCGAAGATCAAGAAGTACAAGTAGGGACATTCGGTGCAATGCAAAAGCGCTTTGATGGAAAAGCAGGTGCATTCGCTTACTTATTGTTTGTGTTGTTATATTTCCCTTGTGTTTCTGCCACGGCTGCCGTGTATCGGGAAACCAATGCTATGTGGACTTTGTTAGTTGCTTTATGGACAACAGGAATCGCTTATATTTCTGCCACGATTTTCTACCAGGTAGCGACGTTTTCCCAGCATCCTAATACTTCTATTGCTTGGATTATGGCGATGTTATTAGTCTTAGTTGGGGGAATCTTTAGCTTAAAAATGTTCCGTCCTAAGCAAGCCAAAACTCAGCTTTCAGATAACCAAGAGACTGAAGATAAAGTGATGGCTTAGAAGTTGATGTAGGGTGGGCTTTGCCCACCTTTACCCACTACAAAACTCAATTAATAGTGTTCTTTAATTTTTGCCATAAAAATTCGTTCTTGTTCTTCTAATGGCATATCCTTAGAATAAATAACAGGATTAGGATCACGATTCAGTAATTCTGCTAATGCTTCACTGAATTTCTCATTATCCATGCGATTGTCTGATAAATAGCGTTTTAATTCCGTTACTGTCATTTGGGTTACATCTACCATTAGAAAAACCTCCAATTTCCATCAG
>JBFRWQ010000395.1:0-10231 GCA_051439665.1 Microcystaceae cyanobacterium
GTGCAAATGGTAAACCTTCTCCTATATGGATTGCAGATTTAGATGATTTTCAAGTTGTTACCATCTTTGGTGCAACTGAAGATCCACGAAAAAGTTATCTAGAAAAATTAATGTCAGATACTCATTCACAAAACTTTGCTCAAATCTTTCCTTTCTAGAAAGAATATATCGATTTTCAAGCGACCGACTTTGAGACGGTAATAAGTGGTCACTGGTTACTGAAATGATTTAGCTCATCGTCAAGAATCAGTACATTTATTTGGTCATAATAACAATAAATAGTTCATAAGAACTAAGAAAAAAAGACCAATACCCAGTAAGATGATGACCACAGATTGTATAAGGAGTGAGTGTGATGGAGTCAAATTTCTTAACAGCCGTTTTTCTACCCCTTGCTTTATTCATTATCATGTTAGGGATGGGATTAGGACTAACGATTAAAGACTTTACCCGTATTTTAGTTGACCCCAAAGCCGTTATTATTGGTTTAATCGCCCAATTAATCCTAGTCCCTCTTACTGGTTTTCTCTTAGCATCATTATTTCCCCTCTCTCCTGAATTAGCCGTTGGTGTTGTGATCATCGCTGCTTGTCCAGGGGGGGCGACTTCCAACTTAATTACCTACTTAGTGAAAGGTAACGTTGCTCTTTCCATTACTTTAACCGCTATTAGTAGTTTAATCACTATCTTTACCATTCCTTTCTTGATTAACCTATCTATGCAACAATTTATGGGAGAAGGTGTCGCTTTCCAATTACCCTTTCTCACAACTGTTATTAAAATTGCGGTCATTACCTTCATTCCCATCAGTTTAGGTATGGTCATTCATCGGTATGCACCTAAGTTTGCAGCTAAGATTGAGAAGATAGTGAAATGGTTGTCCTTATTCTTCTTAGGCTTAATTGTTGTCGGATTACTGTTAAAAGAACGGGCAAATGTATTGAGTTTCTTCTTACAAGTAGGGGGCGTTACCTTAGCCTTAAATCTTGTTACTATGTTCTTAGGATATGGTCTAGCCGTAGTGAGTGGATTAAATGGGAAAAGCGCTAAAGCCATTACCGTAGAAGTAGGGATTCAAAACGGAACATTAGCCATTGCGATCGCCAGCGCTCCTGCCTTTTTAAATAACCCCAATATGGCGATTCCTGCTGCTATTTATGCCCTCCTAATGTACATTACCAGCGCTATTTTTGCCACCTTAATTCGACAGCAACAGATCAGAGTCTTCAATTAGGATGGGGAAAATGGGATCACTACAAATCCTTCCCTCGTATTGCAACCTTCCTATCTCCTATTAATCTTCCCATAACCTCAGCTTGTTACACTGTTACGCCGTTGTTTGATCGATTCATAAACGGTAACTCTAATGACCATTAACAGACGAGATTTCTTAATTTTTATGGGATTAGGGTTAGGTTCAACCCTTGCTAGTGCATCCCATCCCTCATTATCAAATATCGTGCGCCAACCGACTGCAGCAGCAGCAAAATCGGCTAATTTACCCTTTACCCCCCTTCAATTACCCCTTCCCCTCCCCATTGATAACTTCAGCGATAAACAGCAAAAAAACGTTTATCAGCGCTATGAAGTCAAAGACGACTTATTACTGCCCCCCGAATATACCTATGATGTCATTGCAGCTTGGGGCGATCGCTTAGGCGACTCACGAGTAGGCTACAATAATGATTATCTCGCTCTAATTGAAACCTCCCCCAATGAAGGCTACTTAGTTAGTAACTTTGAATATATTAGCGGTAGAACTTGGGCAAACACCTATCCAGAAGTTATCCAAAAATCCTTACCCTTTGCTGACGTTAAAGACTCAGTTGCCCAAAAGAACCCCGAAAAAAACACAATTGATGCCTATAGCTTATCCGACAATGACCCCCTCAAAGCACAAATTAAAGCCATTTCCCAAGAAGGACTAATTGATCAAGGACTAGGCATTATGTCAGTGCGTCGTAAGTCCAACGGTCAATGGGAACGGACAAATTCCTCTGTTGATCGCCGTATCACAGGAATCTCAGGACTCAATGATGGGCGCTATCTCAAAGCCACAGGACCCGCTACAGTCGTCTTTGAAAAAAGCGATAAAATGGGCTATGACGACGGTTTAGGGGCAAAAATCATCGGTACATTCCAAAATTGTGCAGGTGGAATCAGTCCTTGGGGAACGGTTTTTAGCGCTGAAGAGAACGTGCAGAATCAAATCCCTGAAGCAGTGATGGCTGATGGATCGTCTTTTGACCCTGCTACACGCCCCTTTTTGTATAATAAATCAAACATAGACGGCTTAGGTAATGTTTTCGCATTAGCAGGCAATAAATACGGCTGGATGGTAGAAGTTGATCCAGCCAACCCTCAAGATTACGGAACAAAACATACCTGGTTAGGCAGATATCGCCATGAAGCGGTGGCCTTTCGGGTGGTTGCAGGTAAACCCTTAGCAGCTTATTCAGGTTGCGATCGCCGTGGCGGTCATCTTTACAAATTTGTCTCGCAGAAATCAGTGAGAAATCCCAAAGATAAAGCCAATTCCCAGTTATTTAACGAAGGAATGCTTTATGGTGCTAAATTCAATCCTGATGGAACGGGTAAATGGATTCCTTTAACTCTAGATACCCCCATTGACCCCATTTTACCCAGTCAAGTAGAAGGCAAAAATGGCGTGGGAATGGTTCCTTTACCCAACCCTAACCGTCAAGCAGGAGGGTTTATTAAAGTAACCAATGATCAGGAGATAGCAGCCTTTAAAGACAAATTTAAAACCCTTGAGGAACTTTACCAAGGTAACAAAGCAGAAAAACAAGGAGCAATCTTAATTGATGCCCATTTTGCGGCCAATGCAGTGGGAATTACAGCAACTGCTCGACCTGAAGACGCAGAAGTTAGCCCCGACGGAACACTGTATGTCGCCTATACATCTGGCGCACCAGGAGGTGATGGGGGACCTGATAAAAAGATTTTCCAAGGACCAAATGGGGAAACTGATTACGAATTTGGTTGGATTATGTCTTTAAAAGAAGATAAAAACGATCCATCTTCCTTAAGCTTCCGATGGAACTTATTTGCCACAGGAGGTGAACCTGCAAGCGGTGGTTTAGGCTTTTCTAACCCTGATAACTTAGCCGTTGATAACGACGAGCATATCTGGATGGTAACGGATATGTCCACCAGTAAGCATAATAAACCCGTTCCCCAACGGACAAAAGGACAAAAAACGGGAGAATTAGTCGGTATTTTTGGTAATAATACCGCTTGGTTTATTCCCACCTCTGGCAAGAATGCAGGAAACGCCTATCCTTTTGCCATTGGACCAATGGAAACCGAAATTTGTGGCTTGCACTTTACCCGTGATCAAGAAACCCTCTTTTTAGCCATTCAACATCCAGGAGAAATCAGTGGCAGTCGTCAGAATGGAGCGACGAAAAAGGAGAAATTTGTTCTTAAAACCAATAAAGGTGAGGAATTTACCCAAGAACGCATTATTCCCGTCGGATCAAATTGGCCAAGCGGAAAAGCCAATAGTGCGCCCCGTCCTGCGATCGTTGCGGTTCGACGGATTAAATAATCTCAATATTGCTGTAGGGTGGGAAGAGGGGAGAGGGGGGAGAGGGGGAAGAGAGGGGGAGAAGTATTCATTTTCTCCACTTTTCATACTTAACCGAACAGTATTGTGGTTATCTTTGCCTACTACACCCACCAATCCCTTTGATAGTAATGGTTTTCCTTCTTCCTTCTTCCTTCTTCATTCTTCATTCTTCAATCAGCTATTCCCTTCTGCGATCCAATCTGTTACGCTATCAGTAAATTTGTCATGCCATCTTGAGATGATTAATTATCCCTTTCTATCGGTCATCGTTCCCACCTACAATCGAGAAGCGATTCTCAAAGACTCCCTCGAAGACCTATTAAAACAAGAGTACCCCTCATGGGAAATCTTAGTAATTGACCAAACCCTCACCCATGAATCAGAGACTGAGCAGTATTTACAAAGATTAGTCGATAATAACCAGATTAAATGGATTAAGGTAGAGTGGGCTAGTTTACCAGGCGCTAGAAATTTAGGCGTTCGTCAGGCAACGGGTGAGATTGTTTTATTTATTGATGACGATATACAACTTCCAGAAGGATATCTATACGCCCATGCCCAGAATTATATCAATGACCCTGAGATTGGTGCAGTCGCAGGAAGGGTGTTAGACAAAATGAAGATAGCAGACGCAAAACGGCATAAAGAAGAAGATAACTACGAACTTGATTACTTACCACCAGAAGCATCTGATCCAGGGATTGCATGGTATCATATCGATTTGGTTCATACAACCCAACCCCAACAGGTTATTTCAGCACGAGGGTGTAATATGTCCTATAAACGGGATATTTTTACCAAACATGGGATTTGGTTTGATGAAAGATTTAGAGGAAGTGCAGTTAGGGAAGAATCTGACTTTTGTTTGAGAATACGCAAGACAGGGTATAAAATTTGGTACGATCCCAAGGCTTACTTAGTTCATTTAGGAGAAGAAACAGGAGGATGTCATGATATTACCACTCGTTCTTTAAGTTATCAAATTACGTTTTATCATAATCATTTTTTGATGGCGCAGAAGAATTTAACATTGGGTCAACAATTGCGTTTATACGCTAAGTTATTTGACTGTCACGTTTTAGGAAATCCCCCTTGTTATAAGAGTGGTTCGCCCATTAAAGTTGCCAGTCGTGGGGTATTTTATAGCTTGGGCTTTTTAGATGCGGTGAAAACACAAATGACATCTATCATTGATAATGGCCAAATTTATACAAAACAGTCAGAAGAGTCAGAGAATCATCGTTAAAAATCAATACTGGGTATATTCTAGTTCAATTTCTTGAATTGACTTATTAGTTACTTGAAGCTGATTTTAAGATGGGTGTTTGGGAAAGTGCAAGATGTCAATCTGGGATAAGATTATCTCAGACTCTGCGTTCAGTAAAAATACTCAGAAAAAGGAGAAGTTATAATGGGAGATAATGTCATTGTCTTAGAAGGCTATGTATTCCTCATTCCTTTCTCCTACGTTCGCTCTGCTCTTTACTGGTTTTTGGTTAAGCGTTGTGATTGGTAGCATTGTTATGATGTTTATTCAGCATCAACAACGGATTAAACGAGAGCAACAAAAGCAATTTTTAAAAAATTATCAGTTTAGTCAGGCTTTAAAAGATAAATTAGCGAAAAAATATCCTCAATTAGGTTCAAGAAAACTAGACCTAGTATTGTCTGCTTTAAAGGATTATTTTGAGTGTTGTCGGCAAGCAAAAAAAAGCATGGTTTCTATGCCTTCACAAATTGTGGATGATGCTTGGCATGAATTTATCCTTTTTACCAGAGAATATGAAGTATTTTGTGAGAAAGCGTATGGTTATTTTCTACACCACACCCCAGCAGAATCAATGTCGAACCCAACAACCGCACAATCAGGGATTCAGTTAGCATGGAAGTTATCATGTCGTCTTGAACAAATCAATGTTGATCAACCGAAAAAATTACCTCTTTTATTTAAAATAGATAAAAATCTAGACATAGAAAATGGTTTTTACTATGAGCTAGATTGTCTCAATTTTTCAGAAAATACGAGTGATAAGCAACGAACTCGTTACTGTGTGACTCACATCAATGGAATAGTAGGATGTACAAGTGGATTAATGGTAGATTCAACCATCCATCATTCAGATTCTAACTGTGATGTATCTCATACTTCTCATCATGAAGTGGGAAGTGGACATGACAGTAGTGTAACAATAGATAGTAGTTGTGGAGGCAGTTGTGGTAGTAGTTGTGGTAGTAGTTGTGGTGGCGGTTGTGGTGGCGGTTGTGGTGGCGGTTAAGCTTAACAAAGGTTGGGTTAGACAACCTTATTGTTAACTCATTACACTAGAATTATTCACCACAGGTGGCATGGGAGGTGGTAACTGCTCAAGAGTTAAATACTTAGGGTAGCTAGAAAATTGGGGTAAGATTTCTTGAAAGAAAGCTTCGGCGGCTTTAGAACGGTAACGACCAGGGTTAATAATAACCGATAGGGTTCGACACACTTCTACCCCTTCAATATTCCCCACCTGTAGCGCTTTCATGTCCAATTCTTTTTCGATAGCAGTCGTAGAAACAAAAGCAACCCCTAACCCTGCTTGTACCGCATTTTTAATCGCTTCAATCGAATTAAGTTCCATTTCTACTTTTAACCGTTTGGTGTCAATATCGTACCGAGTTAACACCTTATCAATCACCTTACGAATCGTAGATTGGGAATCTAAGGTAATAAAATTGAGTTTATATAAATCCTCTTTTTGAATTTTCTCCACTTGAGCCAAAGGATGAGTGGTCGGTAAAATTAAAGCCAGTTCATCATCTGCATAAGGAAAAACCTTGAGAACTTCCTGCAATTCGGCGGGAATTTCCCCCCCAATAATGGCTAAATCAACCTGTCCATTAGCTACTCCCCAAGCAGTACGTCGGGTCGAGTGAACTTGTAACTGAACAGATACATCAGGATAGGTTGAGCGAAACAAGCCAATCATACGAGGCAGTAAATAGGTTCCCGTGGTTTGGGAAGCGCCCACAATCAGTGTTCCCCCCTGAAGATTTTGTAAATCTTCGATCGCCCGACAGGTTTCTTGACAGAGGGTAATAATTTTCTCCCCATAGCTTAACAGGAGATGACCCGCTTCAGTTAATTGAGCTTTACGACCCCCTCGATCAAAGAGAGGAACATTTAGCTGTTTTTCTAAATTTTGTACCTGAAGACTGACAGCAGGTTGAGAGACGTAGAGGGTATCCGCCGCCCGTTTAAAGCTACCCTCAGCCGCGATCGCTTTGAGAATACGGAGTTGATCTAGGGTAAAAGGAATATCCGACATAGGTTTTTAATCGATGTAAAACTATGAGAAGCGTTAGTGAATAGGCAACCAACGGACAAAGGGGAGGGAGGAAAAGGGACACTCGTTACACCCCTACTGAGAATGACATTATCACACGGAGGGGATCAATGGCTGATAAAGTGTTTTTAATTGTAAAGTAATCTGGGATCAAGGCATTAATGGAGAGTTTTATCTACCTTGAGTCATGGCCATGATCTGATTGACCGAGAAATGACTGATTTCGCCTAATGTGGGCAAACTATCTTCCCCTGTGTAAATTAAGTCGAGAGTGAAATAAAGTTGGCATGGTTTTTTGTAGCGCTTGTCCATTAATAAATTCCCAAGCGGGTGAGGTTTCGATGTCTTCTTGGCGCAAAAAGGTTTGTAATGAGGAAAATAAGAGGGGCGATCGCATTTTGGTTGTCCTAGAATTTAATTAATTTATTCTATATTGTTACTCACTATTCATTGAGGATAGGAAACCATTCCTTTTCTAGTAAGTCAGTAAAACTATAAGGGCAACTAAGAGGTAAATTATTCAATTGGGCTTTTCTTTCAACAATTAAACGAGCATTATCATATATCTTATCTAAGTTGTCTAGAAGATAATTTTTAAGATTAGTGGTTAATCTATCTTCTAATTGAACTCTAAAGGTAATGATTTCCCCCATCCAATGATTTCCATTTCTTTCTCTTTCCTGTTGCCAAAAATGATATAAGAGTAAGTGGACAATAATCTGTAATAACAGACTTTTCACTGCGCTTTTTTCTGACCGTCCCAAAGCTTCTAACTCCTCAATTAAATGCTCAATATCTAATTCTGCAAGACGATTTTCCCTTAAAAGTTTAACCATTTCAGTCAACCAAAGAGATTCATCGCTCTGATAAAGATGCTTAAGTTTATGCTGCTGAGTCGAAAGTGCCATAATGATCTCTGATGTACTCACTCCTCAAATGATATCATCCCCAATTGTAACTTGCTTTGATTTTCCTATATCCTCGATCTTTTGGTTAACTTCAGGAAAGCCTATTAGAGTGTTTTGGTGGGCGAATTCCACCCTACCAACTCGCAAGATGTAAAAACATTCCGCAACTTTGCCCCTCTTCCCCTAACTCGTCATACCCTAAAAAAAGAAGGACTTAACCCTTCTACATGAGTCTTTAAGGAGGAATATCTTCCATGCCCGAAGCATCTATTATTGAAAATCGTGACTATACGCTGATAATTGATAAAAGCAGCAGTATGGTTACGTCTGACGAATCCGATAGCCCAACAAGATGGGAAATTGCCCAAGAATCTACGCTCAAATTGGCTAAAGAGTGTGAAAAGATCGATCCTGATGGTATCACAATTTACTTATTTTCCAGCCGTTTCAGACGCTATGACAATGTAACCTCTGCTAAAGTTTCACAAATTTATGCAGAAAATGAGCCAATGGGCAAAACAGAATTGGCAACGGTGCTTCAAGATGGGTTAGATAACTATTTTCAACGGAAAGCAGCCGGAGAAACTAAAGAAAATGGGGAAACCTTCTTAGTGATTACTGATGGTGAACCTAATGATCACAAAGCGGTGATTCGCACGATTATTGATGCAGCCAACCGTATTGATCGGGATGAGGAACTAGCCATTTCTCTCATTCAAGTGGGACATGATAAGAAAGCAACTGTCTTTTTGAAAGCGCTAGATGATCAATTACAAGATGCTGGGGCAAAATTTGATATTGTCGATACCATTACGGCCGATGATATGGAAAATGTCACCTTAACTGAGGTGTTACTCAATGCCATTATTGATTAATCGTTATTTCAGTAAGCAGTAAGAAGTAACCAGTGGGCAATCATAGATCATCTTTGATTTAAGTCTTTAATGATTCTCAATTGCCCACCCTACACACTTTACCCATCCTCACGCTTCCACCCAAAACACTACTCTTCTACTTGTAGATTAAACTGATTCTTTGTAATATAATCTTCAATAAACTCATTGAGGTCTTCAGCAGACGCATTGGTAATCAAATAACTTTTAAAATCTTGATTTAAACTAATATAATCAGCATAAGCAGAAGATAAATAAACTTTATATTTCTGCTCTCTCACAATATAAGTTTGAAAGAAAGCCAACATCATCGAATTAGTATAATCATCTAAGAGTAAAGGACTAGGCAGATTAATAACTTCTGTGGTTTCAATTAAATCACTTATCCCTCCATCCAACTGAGAAAAATCAACGTGAGCTTGTCCTTCCTGCAATTGAAGATATTTATTATCTGTATTCAGTAAGCGTGGATAGGTCACAGATTGCTCAAAGGCAAAAGGGGTAGCAGGATCATAACTCCCAGCACTAATAAAGATAGGAATATTGATTTGAGCTAATCCAACCGGTCCAAAAATACCCAAATTCACTGGGTTAAGGGCAAAGACTGCTTTAACCCGTTCGTCTCTGAAATTATAATCTTTTCGTTCAAGCTGCAACGCCCGACATTGCAATAATAAAGCCGTATTTAACAGTCCCAGTTCAACGGCACAAACTCGTTCAAGATTCTCAAAATCGATGGTTGCACCCGCCACTGCTAAAACCGTATAACCCCCAAAAGAATGACCCAACGCTCCCACATTATCTAAGTCTAATCTTCCTTGGAATTGCCCTCGATTGCGGCGCTCTAACTCATCTAGTACATAACTAAGATCAAGGGGACGGTTAATAAATTCATTACGATCAAAGGTTTGATAGGTGAAGCCTTCAATAAAATCTTTTGCCCGTAAAGTATCACTTCCTGGGTGTTGTGGCATAACAACCACGTATCCATAAGAGGCTAAATGTTCAGCCCGTTTACTAAAGCTTTCGGGATTAGAAGCTAACCCATGAGAAATTATAACAACGGGTGTTTTACCCCTTTTAAATTGTTGGGGTTGATAAACTTCTACATAGAAATTACGTTGTCTTTGGGCATCATAAAGATTCCATCTTTGTTGTCGAAATCCCAAAGATCCCGGCTGACGAATATCTGGGAGTTGAGAAAAGTCAACTGCCTCATTATTGGCGATTTCCTGATCAGCTAATACCTCGACTTGTTCAACAAATGCGTAAGTAGCTTGTACAATTTTCTCAACTTGTCGGGCTAAATCTATACTCTTAGGGAGATTAATTTCTACATTAGTGGAAAAATTCTTGAGAACATTCAGAACCGTCAATCCTTCTTCTTTATCAAGCGCTGCGGTAATAATTGCCCCTCTAATCATATATTGTCCATTGCTACCACCTTGCACATTAATCACCTTACCAAAATAGGATAGCATTCTAGTTCCTTCATCGGTGTTGAGCGATCGTGAC
>JBFRWQ010000396.1:0-3053 GCA_051439665.1 Microcystaceae cyanobacterium
AATATAAGTTATTACAGAAAAATAGCCTCCCATCAACCCAGAAAAAGAAATGGGACAAGGAACAGGAAGAGAAAGTAAAGTCATGGATGTTATTTTGCCTTAAAACAGACTATTCATCATCAGCAGAAGAATTATCTCAGCATTCCTGTTTTATCCCCTGCAATTATTCTCAAACTGAACAAAAAACAGCACTAACCGATATCAATCACTGGCAAAAGTCACTCCATCTAGAGGACAAAGTGATAGTAAGGGGAGACATTGACCTAAAATCCCTAGAAGCCTTACAAGTAGTAGCCTATAGGGTCAAAAAGCAACCACAGAGGGTCAATAACTCTAATAAATGAATCTATTCAGTAATCAGTAACCAGTTAGACTAAATCTCAATTATTAAGTTTGCTGGTTTCAATTCTTCCCCCTCTCCCCACACTCCCCACACTCCCCCCTCTCCCCATCAGTGGACAAATCCCAAAAGATTAAGTACATTGACTTAGGAGTCCCATGTCAGAAGAGGAGGAGTGACCGATGCTTAAACGATTCATCTTACCCCTAGCGATGGTAGGTGCATTACAAGCGCCAGTGGATGCCCAAACCGCTACCTATTACGCTAATAAGTTTCAAGGAAGAAGAACCGCTTCTGGGGTTAGATTTGACCAAAATCAGCCAATGGCTGCCCATCCTAGTTACGCTTTCGGGACTAGACTACGGGTAACAAACCGTCGCACTGGTAAGAGTGTGGTGGTAAGAGTCGTGGATAGATGTCGCTGTAGCTTGGATTTATCTACCTCTGCCTTTCGCCAGATTGGTTCGCTGCGACAAGGGCGTATTCCTGTCAAAATTCAGGTTTTACAGTAAAACTAAAAATATCCACATAAGAAAGTCCTGCACAATTATTTGTTGCAAGACTTAACTTTTTTATATTAAGTTTTGTTTATAATAGACTTCTCCAGAAATCAGGTGCTTAAGCCTGAAAGACTAAGAAAAAATACTAATTGTTGGAGATATCTAGAATAAAGATTAGTTTATTTCTGACGGTTACGACGCACAAGAGAACCTACGCCTATAATTCCGAGAGAAAGCAAGCTAATAGCAGAAGTTGGTTCAGGAGTAGCTGCAACTGCTTCTAAGGCATTGATATTTTCAGTTGCTGTGCCAAAAGTCCCTTGGACATCAAAGGCAGTATCCCACAAGTGTCCACCATGAGAGAAGAAGCTACTGTCGTCTGTTGCAGAATTCCAATAAAAGATTTCACCACCATCTAAACTACCAACGGGATCGACACTAAAGATAATCTCAGTCCCCTTAGTCATCATGGCATCTAGATCAATTTGCTGGGGAGTAAAATTACTATCGGTAACAGCATTAACCACCGCAGCAATCTGAGAGGTTGTATATATTGGGGTGCTAGTACCATTATCATACCCCCAAACAGCAACATCTACTTTCAATAAAAAGTAACAAGCTAGTTAACGCTTGTCAAGTTTTGTTACAGATTATTAACATAAAAAAAGGGTTGTCTATCAAACAACCCCAGAAAATATTTGTATTAATTAGGAAATGAAAACTCGGTTATACTAAAGCGGGCTTGCGGGAAGACGCTTTGTCAAGGTTTTCGCCCTCGTTAATCTCCTCACAAAGGGCTTCTGCTTCCTCAAATTCTTCTTCTAAGACATCGCTAATCGATAAACGTTCACAGGGAATAGTATCTGAGAGAATCGCACTCGCCATCATCCCTGTGTGAATTTCTAGCATCGCTCCTGACATAGATTCAAACACTAAGCGCTGGCCGGGGAAAACAACCCGTTCAAAATACCAGTTTGGAATATTGCTAATGCGAGCAACTTGGATTTGGCTAGTTGCGTTAACGTAACAACAAAGGATACTATCGGGATATCCGTTAGGGATGGGATCGAGGATCTGAGCCATAACAATTGAAGGATTGTTAAATTGAATTTTTCATGTCCCCCCTACCCTAACATTCTCTGATCCCCGTTGACTGTAAAGATAATAACAATCAATCTTACGGGTTTGTCAGATTGGCATTGATCTTATGATAGGTTTAGCATAGTTTCCTATTTATGAGCCGTTCAACAGTCCTTTGGGCGAGGCAAAAAGGCTTTGATTGGGACTAAAAATCTTGCCTCCTGCCGCCTACCTTTCAACTTTTAAGGTTCAATGCGAATCACAAAAGGAAGAGACCCCTTCAAACGATTAAACCATTGTTCTTGCAGCTTTCGGTTATCATCACTAACAACCACTTGATCAACAAACTTTTTCCATGTTGGATCATTTTGGGGCAAAATACAGCCATAAAGCTCTGTTGTCATGGGAATACGGGGAGTTAAGCCATAGTTATCTGGATCTTTTCTTTCAGCAACAACTTCCGCAATCAAAAGAATGCCATCACTCGCAAAGGCCGTCACTTGATTTCGATTCAGTTGTCGTAATCCATCTTGGCGGCTACGAACAGGTTTCCAATCAGCAAAAGGATATACTTGTCGAATAATCTGATCAGTCGTTGTATTAGGAATATAGGCGACTCTCACCCCGGCTAATGTCCCACTAACATCTACTTTGGCAAAATTTTCTAGTTTGACTAAGAATTGAGCGCCCGTCATGAAGAAAGGAATGGAAAAATCTGTCCTTCTGAGACGTTCTTGAGTAATGGTTGTTGCACCACAAACAAGATCAAGTGTTTTATTCTCAACCACCTGAAACCGACTATCGACGGTGACTTCTCGCATTTCTAGCTGAATATCTTTTCCTAACTCTTCTTCAAGCTGTTGATGGATTAATTTGATTAAATCTACTGAATAACCTTGCAATTTTCCTTGTTGATCAACAAATCCAAAGGGAGCAGCGTTGTTTCTTGCGCCTACTCTGAGGACTCCTGTTTTTTCCACTGTTTCTAAGACAGTTTGCGCCCAACTCGGAAGGGGAAATTGACTACAGAGTAAACTGGTTAAAAAGGCGATCGCCAAGGATTTTAGTTTCATAAAAGAGGAAATATAATAGTTGTCTAAGAGAGTTTAGCAGATTGAGCGTTAATTTGATTC
>JBFRWQ010000397.1:0-11486 GCA_051439665.1 Microcystaceae cyanobacterium
TACTCCACAGTCATTGATCAAGGTCTGGATTGCAGATCGCTTAGAACAGATAGGGGAGTAAGGTTTACACTTTGTAACTAGAACTCTAATGCCACAATCCCATTCTGTTTTTGTTGATAAGTAATATCATAGTGTTATGTAATGGCGATAGCAGCGAAGCAATCTCAGGTTGGAATGCGATCGCTTCGTTAATAATATAATGTAACGGGCGCAAACCTTGCTAAATTTGATGTTATTTAAGGATTAAATTTGAATGTATGATGTAATTAAGTTTGATGGCTTTATTATTAATTTATCTGTTGATTAACAAGGTGATTGGTTAGCATATTTTCAATAAATGCCTTATGTTTCTGCTTTTGATGCTCCCCTACGCTAAAGCATTAGAGGAATTAAGAAATGCTTGGGAATTAGTAAAAGAAGATTGTCTAGCCAAGGAAAAATATTCATTGCCTACTAATGCAATCACTAGGCAATGATATGCGTTTTCTAGTTTCTTTAATCAAATCCCTTTAGATAAGGAGCGATATATTTTTGTCCTCGTTCAATATAATAAGATGAAAATAGAGTTTCATAATCTTGCTTAACTAATGTCATGGCTCGCTGTATGCGTTCATGTCCATAAACAATAAACTGGGCGGTAGATGCTGCGTAATATTTTCTCTGTGACCCCCTAACATTGTTTTTAAAAGCATCTCTATAAAGCGAGCACCCTGCTTGAATAAAAGCTTTCTCTTCATCGTCAAATTCAATTTGACCCTCACTGGGGAAATGCAGTTCTGCTCGTTTCATAAAACCCATCACTAAGTTCATACATTCACGGGTTTGTTCTACCGATAAACATTCTTTATCGCCACGACGAAACCCCCATTGAGTACAACCATTGGTTGTTTCTAAGACTCGCAGTTTGGCAAATTTATCTAGGTTTTGAGCAGAAAATTTTGCCAACTTTTCCATATTATTTTCTATGAGCTTTTGAAATCCTTGGAAATCTTCGGCAAAGAACTCTTGTAGTTCTCTGATTTCAGCTAGTTTTTCCCAATAAATCGTAGATTGTGTGTTCATGAATCAATAATCAAATGTTAATGCGATCGCCTCCTGAACCCTAACACAGAAATCTTGGCTGTGACAAGCTTCTAGCTTGTCCTACCATTCATCACCAATTAAGTAAACCAGAGGAAAGAATGCTGTTCATGGCGATTATCATGGAAGATGTCATAAACAGGCTGACCACCAAAACTATAATCAGGTTGCCATGTACTACGATGTTCTTGCTCAATCTGACGACCCATCTTACGGGTTTGGTTTAAAGTATTAATAGGTGCAGAAAAAGAGGGAGTTTCCACCCAATCTAAGGAGCGATAGGCAGATAATAGGGATTTTATCCCATCAAAGTAACGTAGTGCTGGAGAAGTTGGACTTTTTTCCTGTAACAATAAGCACACATTATAGGCATAATCGAGATCCGTACTCCAATGTTGACAGTAGGATTTTCGATAACAGAGGGTGTAATAAAGCATCTTCTCTAATTCTTCGACTGAGCGCTCATTAAAGGCATATTTAACCCCTGCTAGGGTACGATGAAGATACCATGCTCTCATATCTTCAATTTCTGCTAGGGGACTTTGAGTCGTTCGTTCATCGGGATAATTCCAAAAGAGTCCTAATGTCCGATCAACGGCCTTGGTTTTAATGTGGGGAAGCAGACGATTTTTGAATTCTGTGTCCCCTGCGGCACGGAACGTGGCATCATAATAACCAAAGCGCTCATGAATAGAACGGCGATAGAGTGCGCCTACCCAAGATAAATAGCAG
This sequence comes from Microcystaceae cyanobacterium, assembly GCA_051439665.1. Lineage (GTDB taxonomy): Bacteria > Cyanobacteriota > Cyanobacteriia > Cyanobacteriales > Microcystaceae > JBGTGT01. Next base: position 1,813 of record JBFRWQ010000397.1, read on the forward strand.
GTTTCTAGGTAAACAAGGTCTTGATCATAGTTTCGGCGATCATAGAGCATAATATCGTTTAACCATTGCCCTTTTGGATCTACATTTGTCACTAAACTGTTGCCAATTACCCAGTCAAGGGAGGGATCTTTGTCTAATTCTGTTGCTAATACTTCGAGACAGTCGGAGACAATGGTTTCATCCACCCCTAAGAAGGAGAGATAGGGGGAATGAGCTAGATTAATCCCTCGATTCCATGCACTTTGAATGGTTTCTCTTTCTTTTGACCTGACATAGAGGATGGGTAAGTTTAATTGAGGGGCTAATTGTTGAAATACTTTGTATTCATCCCCTGGTGAGCCACTATCAACCAGAATAATTTCTCCCACACCTTGCTGCATTAAGGTCTGGTTTTTCAGGGTTTTGAGGAATAAGGGGAGTTTTTCGTGGGCATTATATAAAGAAACAATCACAGAAACCTTATATTCACTCTTATCTCTTTGATCATCAAAAATTTCGTAGTCCTTTTCTGGGTTACTTTGATGATTATGGTAACTTTTTTCAATCAATTCAAGGCAATTTTTGACTTCCTGACTGGGATTGCCATACATTGCTTCAATCACCGTTGCTTCTTGGGAGAATCCTTTCTCTTGTAATGTTTTTAAAACAAAAGGCAATTCTCCAAAGCGATCGCTTCCCAGTAACCGCATTCCTCGTAGATAATAGGTAGCTGCAACGACATCATTTCCCCGTAATTGTTCAAGTCGGGCAATTTGTCGCCATAAGCGCCCTCGATCAATGCGATATCCGCTTTTTAATTTAGCACGAATCCCTTTTTTATCAGGTTCTAGGGTTTGACATAAATTCCAACAAGCTTCTAGCTTTTCTTGTATATCTTTGGGGGTATTTTCAGCCGCATTAAAAATACCACGGTATTGTTTGTATAGGAAAGGCGATCGCAATAATTGTCCCGTCGTAGCGTCTTCTACTTTTTGAGTAATGGTCTGTTTAGTTTGTTGTTTGAGCTTAACGTATTGGGGTTGAACTTTAAAGCGTAAAAGGCGGTTAACCTTTGATTTAATGGCTAACCCAGAGGCTTGATTTTGTTGCCAATAGGTCATTAATTGCTGATACCATCGACTTAACTCTTCTCTGGTATCTTGATCAAATTGGGGGGAAGTTTGATATATATCTGAGAGGGGGGGATCTTGAAGATCAATGGGACTATTAACTAGCGCTTCATTGAGTTGCTGACGATAACTTTCATAGTTAGTTAATACCTCCATTAAATCAGGTAAAGTGTGGCGAATATTTTGGGTATCAACCTTAATAAAAGGGATTTTAGGGAAAGTTTCGGCGAGAAAACGACACACCCCAGCGCCATCACCAATTGCAGTGGGACACCCAGAAAATAGGGATTCTAAGGCGACTAAATTGAGGGTATCATAACGAGACGGAACAACAGTAATTGATTTTGTGGCAAAAACTTCTTTTAATCCTTCCCTTGATTTAGCAGGTAACAATTGAATATCTTTGACTCGGTGATTAATAATTGTTTGTAGATGACGCACAGAAGACGCATTTCCTGAATCATCAAAGCTATTTGGTCCGATAATACTCCCTTGATGATAACTGGAACGAGGTAACCACCAAGCCAGATCAACAAATAAGTCAGGTCCTTTTCTTCTTTCCGTTCGTCCGATAAAGTTTAAATCTGGTGGAGTATCTGAGGTAATAAAGTTCTGAGGTTCGGGTAATTCTAAGAAGTGTAGAGGATTATAATAACTGGCTTCAATTCCGACTAATTCTTTCCATTCATCGATATAAATTTTACTGATTGCATATCGTAAATCAACGGTTTTATATTGCATTTTTTCTTCTAAGTCTAGGGGAATATTTGCTTCCCCATGACTAAACCAATCTAAGAAAATTGTGGTGGAAATTTTACCATGTAAGGATAAGACAACCTTATCAAATTTTACCTTATGATATTCTAACGCAGGTCTGAGAAAGACCCCCCACTGCTGATAGTCGGGAACTTCAATAATATCAAAGGTTTGTCCTGCGACTGATGCAGCAATATTACTCGCAATAACAAAAGAACGGTAAATCCATTTAGGGGGAGTAACATCAAAATAGCGGTTAAAGTCAGCAATAATAAAGGGTTGTTGATAAGCAATTGCTGTTACATTTTGAGGACGATTAGTGTCTGATGTTTCTTGATCATTGAGGTAATAATATTGATCATTGGGGTGATTGGCGATCACACGACGGTAAAAGGTTTGTCCACCTCCCATTTGGGAAAATAAGTCAAAGTCAGCAATTAAAATTTTCATAGGCTTTTAGTTAAATGATTTAATTAGTTTAATATAAGTTTGATAAAGGGTTTGGTAATCATAGCGCTGGGCAAATTGCTGGGCATTTTCTCCTATTTTAGTCATTGTATCAGGGTCATTGAACGCCTGATTAATGAACAGTGGGTAACGAGACAAATCATCTTCAATGAGACAATTAAGATCAGAGGTAACAGGATAACCTCGAAAAGCAATTTGTGTTCCTAAGACCACTTTACCATAGGCCATGGCCTCAACAATTTTCAGCGATGATCCTGTCCCCGATAGTAGAGGAGAGAGAATTAAACTTGCTTGTTGATAAAGATAGACGAGACTTTCCTGAGAAACCTTCCCTAATGCAAGAAAATTTTTATCTTCGTCTGACTGACAGCAACTTCCTACAATAATAAATTGAACGGATGGGGTTAATTTTGCAAGGTGTCGAATTTGTTGGACTGCTTCTAAATTGGGGGTGTGTTGACTTCCCACAAATAAGCAAAACTTACCCTTAATCTTATCTTCAATTGAGGCATTTTTCAAAGTCTGTTGATTAGGTAACTTAACGGGATTTTGAATAACCACAGACGCTAAACCATATTGTTGAAAAAAGGCTTGATCTTCAGAGGAAACAGACACCAATTGATCAGCTTGATTTAATCCCTGTATTTCTTCTGCTAAGGCGATTTTTCTTAACTGGGATGTTTCGGGTAACTGTTGAGATAAAACATCATGGGCTGTAATAATAAGTTTAACCCCTTTGCGCTGACAAATTTCACCGACAACAGCAGCCCAAAAAGGGTATTCTAGTATGATAACAGTTGCCCAATCTGCGATCGCTTCAATCTCTTGTTTAAAAGCTTCATCAAAACGAAATTGATGATAAATCCAAGGAAGCCAATGATCAGGTTCAGGGATAATATCCTGCTTATTTATCTTATCTAAAGTTAAGGATGTTTGCCAGACTTGATAAGCATCTCGATAGACTTGATTAACTAAATCGACTGAGGGAAATTGTTGTTGATAATAAGTGTAATGAATATCATCTTGATAAAAGTCTTTTCCTTCCCCTGTAGTTAATAACCATAAATCATACCCTTCTGTTTGTAAATAATCCATTAGTAAACCAACTCGTTGACTTGCACCACTTTTGCGTTCTAAAATATCTCCCCACGGATACAAAATTGCAATATTATTTTCTTGTTTTAAATTCAATGATTGAGAGGTTAAGATAGCGCTTAATGCTTGATTCATCTCTCTATTGTAGTATTCATCTTTGGGGGAAACCAGATGAATATTAGGGGATAATGACCATTCCTTTAATTTTTCTACTTGAATATAATTAGGGGTAATAATAGCAGAAAATTGATCTAAAAATTCTTTCTCTTGTTGTAAGTCGGTTGCGTTAATTTCTTGGTGGTTTTTCATCCCATACTGATAACTGAGTAACTGATCAATCTCACACACATTCTTAGATGATGTTAACCCTATTTTTTGGATCAGGGTTAAACTAACAGGAGAGTAAGTATAAACCAGATCATAGTTATTTTGACTTAAATTATCGGGAATCTTAAGACTATTATAATTAACCAAATCTTGTATTAAACTTTGTTTATTTTCTTGGCAGAGATTAAGATAGGTTTGAGGAGCAATATGATCACGAAGACAGGGAAAAGAATCATGATCTAACGTCCAAATGGTTTCAAATGGAAACTGATCTACTATTTCATGAACTTGATTACAAAAATGTTCATAGTTTCCACCTTCGTAGGGAGGAAATTTAGAAAAGGTGATCAAAGACACCTCATAATGACACTTAAATAAATAAGTCCAATGTTGTAACAAGCGCTGTTGTTGAGTTGAGTCTTGAATAAATGCTTCCCCTTCAACAAGGAATAGTATTTTGATAGTTGGCTTTTTACTCTCATTGATCGGAGTTATAGCAGTTTCAGGAAGAGAAGTTTCTTCTACGACTGTAAAATCTGAATCAGATAATAAACAATTCAAAAAAGTATCTGGTGTATTTTGCTGTAGCCAGTTTTGACTAAATGCGGTTGCTGCTGCTTGAAAACTATCTAGATTCTGGAGAATTTCTTGAACTTGATCTCCTATTTCATTAGGATTATTATAAGTTTTTCCCCTTGATGAATCAATTTGTTTTGCTAACCATGTTGCATTAGGAACAATCACTGGTTTTCCCGCAGCTAACGACTCCGTTAATACCCCAGATGTTCGATAACGATAACTAACTTGATCATAAGGAAGAATAACCAGATCTGCACTGGATAGAAGTTGATAATAATCTTCTGTTTCCATCACATCCTTAATTAACTTTACCTGATGACTGGGATATTGTTCTAATTGTAATCTCGTCAGTAAAATATCCCCTTCTCCTCCCTCAATACTAAAATTAGACTGGATAGTAAATCTGACTTTATCTACACTTAAATACTCATCCCATAGAGATTGAATAATAGAGGGTAAATGATGATATCCTTTTTCATATCGTGCATCTCCTAGATAAACAAGATGAATCGGTTGATCTAATTTTTGATCAGGTATATGAGACAGTTTTTCTGTTTGAAAAGGAACAGGAACTTGTATTAATTTAATATTACTTATTTCATTATATCTAACTAATAACTCTTTAGTATCTGTATAAAATCTCACCTTATTCGGCCATAACTTACTATCGGCAAAACTAGCCAAACAACTTTTTAAGCCCATTCCTTCTGCATTAGTAACTAACGGATCATCAATATCCCGACGCAAAAGAATATGAAAACGAGGAATTTTCTCTAAAGACTGATATTTCAGATAATGATAAAGCGCTTCTACCTGACGGATACCAATGGTATGAATTAAAATCTCATCTTCTGTCTTAACCTCAAGTTCTTTTAACACACAAGCTAAACTTTCTTCAAAAGTTTGATAAGGAATTTTTGTCAAGCGCTCAACAAGAGATAAACTCTTCTTAAAAACAATTGAAACAAGATAACGAATTAAACCAAAAATAATTTTCAGAAGTCCCCAGACTGTATTAGTCAAAGGAATATACCCTAATAGATTAATATCCTTTTGTATCCATTGCCAAAGTCGTCCCATACTTCCCTGTATTTTCTCAAGCAGTAAACGAAACTTAGGTTGAGTCAGATTTAAGTAATCAATTTTATCATTAACTGTTTGCTTAATCTTTTTGCCCAACTGTTCAATCGGATTATCCTGTAAATAGTCTAAAAACTGCCTAATTTTTCGCCTATTATTATCTTGAGAATTTAGCCAAATTAAGTTATCAAACCAATCCACCTCAAAACGAGGTAATATTTTCACCCCATCAGGGATTAAATCAAGAGAAAACCGACGATTTGCGATAATAATTGCTTGATAACCTAACTTAGCAGCCGCCTTTGCCACTGAAACACTGCATTCATAGTGATGTCCCTGTAAATTTGCCAAAGAATGGTCAATGATAATAAATCGCTTCACAGCCCTAAGTAGTGTCAAAACTTGAGTTTAGGATCATAAACGATTTCGGACATCTTGTCTATTCACAATTTTCGCTGATATGTTAGGGTTGCTATAATTAAACGCCTTATATTCCCTGTTGTTACATACTTAACTAATTGAATGATGTCAGCTTTCTTATTCGTCAGCGATCTCGATAATACTTTTGTTGGAGATGACAACGCACTCGCCACCTTGCAACAGCATCTTAGCAAACACCGTGACACCCACGGAACCAAGATTGTCTATGCAACAGGGCGCTCTTTACAACTTTATCAAGAATTAGCCCAAGAAAAGTCCCTGATGACTCCTGATGCTTTAATTACCTCTGTTGGCACAGAAATCTACCTTGATCCTTCCCAATTAAGCTATGATCAGCAGTGGGCTGACATCCTATCTCAAGGATGGGATCGGCAAAAAGTAGTAGAAATTGCCAATAAGTTTACTGAATTAACCCCTCAGCCTGAATCGGAACAAAATCCCTTCAAAGTAAGCTACTTTTTAACCGAAAAAGACGCTGTTACCCTTATTCCTCAGCTTAAAGCTAATTTATCCCAAAGCGCTTTGCAAACCAAATTAGTCTATAGTGGCAGTCATGATCTAGATATTCTACCTATTAATGGGGATAAAGGATTAGCCTTAACATACCTAAGAGAAAAATGGCAAGTAGAACCAGATAAAACCGTTACTTGTGGTGATTCTGGCAATGATATTGCCTTATTTCAAGGAATGGAAAGGGGAATTATTGTGGGGAATGCCCGCATCGAATTACGGCAATGGTATATTAGCCATCAAAAACCCCATCATTACTTATCTACTGCTTCCTATGCAGGTGGTATCTTAGAAGGATTAAAACATTTTGGTTTTTTATCTCAGGGTGTTCATTTCTAAACATTAAACCCAAAACCTGAAACCTGCTTTAACCTTCATCAATGATTTACAATAGCTATTGGTTGACTATTGGAGGTTTTATATTTTTGTGGCTACTGTAGAAACACTCATTAATGCAGACATTCAAAAACCTGCTCGCTACTTGGGCAATGAAAAAGGGGCAATTCATAAACCGTGGGAACAAGCAACGGTGCGCTGGGTACTAACTTATCCTGAAATTTACGAGCTAGGGGCTTCTAATTTAGGGCATATCATTCTCTACAATATTTTAAATGCCCAACCACGCCAATTATGCGATCGCGCCTATCTCCCTGCACCCGACTTAGCCGAAAAGTTACGGGAGCTAGAAATGCCCCTCTTTGCCCTAGAATCAAAAAAAGCGCTACAAGAGTTTGATATCTTAGGCTTTAACCTCAGTTATGAATTAGGGGCAACCAATATCTTAGAAATGTTGGACTTAGCCCAAATTCCCCTAACCTGGCAAGAAAGAGAAAACGGCAATTATCCCCTAATTTTTGCAGGAGGACAAACCGCCACCTCTAATCCTGAACCTTTTGCTGACTTTTTCGACTTTATGGCCTTAGGGGATGGAGAAGAATTATTACCTGAAATTGGCTTAATTCTAGAGGAAGGAAAAAAAGCAGGATTAGATAAAGAAGCCCTACTGTTAGATTTAGCCCAAATTCCAGGAGTTTATGTCCCTAAATTCTACGATCTGACCGAAGATGGGGCAGTAATACCCAATCGTTCAGATGTTCCTGAGCGTATTTTACGACGGGTTGCCCCTCCCATGCCCTCCTATGGTATCGGTTTAGTGCCTTATGTAGAAACCATCCATGATCGCCTAGTGGTAGAAATTCGACGGGGTTGCACCAGAGGTTGTCGTTTTTGTCAACCAGGAATGTTAACCCGTCCTGCCAGAGATGTAGAACCAGAAAAGATAATTGATGCCGTAGAAAAAGGCATTAGGGAGACAGGATATAATGAATTTTCCTTATTATCCCTCAGTTGTTCTGATTATTTAGCCTTACCTGCGGTGGGCTTAGAGATCAAAAATCGTCTGAAAAACGAAAATATTTCCCTCTCTTTACCCAGTCAACGGGTTGATCGCTTCGATGAAAATATTGCTAATATTATTGGGGGAACTCGTAAATCTAGTTTAACCTTTGCCCCAGAAGCAGGGACGCAACGGATGCGAGATGTGATTAATAAGGGATTAACCAACGAAGAACTGCTGAGAGGGGTTAAAACAGCCGTTGAACAGGGTTGGGATAAGATTAAGCTCTATTTTATGATTGGTCTGCCTGGAGAAACTGATGCAGATGTATTAGGTATTGCGGAAACAGTGCAGTGGTTACGGCGAGAATGTCGCATTAAGGGCAGAAAACCCCTCAATTTTAACCTAACAATCTCTAATTTTACCCCTAAACCCCATACCCCCTTTCAATGGCATTCTGTTTCAACCTCAGAATTTATCCGTAAACAGGATTTATTAAAGGAAGTATTGCGCAAAATTAAGGGAATTAAAGCCAACTATACCGATGTCCGCATTTCTGCAATGGAAGACTTTGTGGGACGAGGAGACAGGCGCTTAAGCTCAGTGATTCGTCGAGCTTGGCAACTAGGTGCAGGGATGGACTCATGGTGGGAAAATGCCCAACAAGCCTATCAAGCATGGGAAACCGCCATTTCTGAGGCAGGATTAAGTTGGAAATATCGTAAGGTTGAACAAGGGGAATGGAATCTATTTGAGGAACAAGATGATCATATTTCCCAACAAACGATCTATGATGCGCCTTTACCCTGGGATCATATTAATACAGGGATTGATAAACAATGGTTAAAAGATGACCTAGCAAGAGCATTAGAGGCTGCAACCGTGCCAGATTGTGCCTTTGAAGGTTGTTCCCATTGTGGTATCTGTGGTCTTGATTTTGGTCATAATATTGTTGTTCCTCCCCCTGTGATTCCCGAATTTGTTGGAGAATTTCAACCCCAAATTCAACGAGTGCAACGATTTCGGGTATGGTTTGGCAAACAGGGAAATATGGCTTTAGTCAGTCATTTAGACTTACAACGTCTCTTTGATCGTGCTGTACGTCGGGCTGCTTTACCTGTCTCCTTTACAGGGGGCTATCATCCCAGTCCTCGTATTTCCATCGCCAATGCGCTGACACTCGGTTATACCAGTAGTGGGGAAATTGTCGATTTTGAATTGTATGACTGGGTTAATTTAGAAACCTTTCAACAGAAATTAACTGAACAATTACCTGATGAACTTCCGATTTATCAAGTCGAAGAAGTGCATATTAAATCAGCAGCCGCCACCCGTTTGTTGGAAAAAGCAGAATACTTTATTACGGTGGGAGCATTTGACTGTATTGGTTTTGAACGGTGGATCGATTGGTGTGAAATGATTTTACATAGTCAAGAAATACTCTGGGAGAAAACAACCAAATCAGGTAAGAAAAAGACGATTAATTTATGCGATCGCTTATTCGACATCTCCCTAGAATCTCGTCCCCAAAAGGATACTGCCATTTTAAAAGTAGTGGGCAGTTGTCGCAATGACGGTAGTTTATTACAGCCTCAACAAGTGATTTATATGTTAGAGCAAGTGGCTAAGATGGACTTCTTTTTGCTTCATGCTCATCGTCAGAAATTGATCTTATTAGATCATTGAGATTAAACTAGCTCAGATGGGTTACACTACAAAGTTTGTAGTAAGCCCTTTAGGGCTTTGGCTCAAGCCCTCACTACGAACTTAAAAATGTGTCTCATTTTAACTATGTCATCCACTAATAAATGATAAAACTAAGGATATGAGTGAAGAACTAATCGCTAAACTAACTGATGCGTTTAATCCGACTCCTTTAGAAGCCGATAGCCCTTTCTATGTTGATTTAAAATCAGTAAGAGCAGATGCAGATGTCTTTCGAGATTTAGGGCGAAAAATTACTCGTTCCACTC